>JAIRNQ010000001.1 GCA_031257955.1 Deltaproteobacteria bacterium
ACTTCGGTCTATTTCTTGTTGATACTCGTAAAGCAATTCATACTGCAGAAGGAATTTAAAGGGGTTATGAGCTGAAAGATAAACAGTTTCTGCTTTGTCTTCAAGCTCATGAAATTGTAATCAGGCATTACCCTAGCCGGCCGGGCGGTGAGGGGCCAGCTGGGCGAGCTGGGGCCGATTATGGGGCATATCCGGGGGCAGATCCGGGGGGCCGTTGGAGGCGGCCGGGGAGTTGCGCGAAGTTAGTCGGTGTCGTCGGGATCCGAGTGAGCCGCCGAGTCTGAGTCAGCCGCCTCGGCGAGGGAATTGGCCAGGGCCCGTTCCCGGGCATGGGTCTCACGGAGGACCAAAAATATGCTGAGCTCGTAGAGGGCCATGAGGGCGGCGGCCAGGACGATTTGGCTAATGACGTCGGGCGGGGTGAGGACGGCGGCCAGGACGAAGATGGCCACGATGGCGTAGGCGCGTTGTTTGCGCAGAAAGGCGGGGGTGACCAGACCCAGGCGGGCCAGGAAAGTCAGGGCCAAGGGCAGTTGGAAGGAGAGGGCGAAGGCCAGGGCCAAGGACATGACCAGCGACATGTAGCGGTCCACGGCCAATAGGGGCCGCATGGTCTCGGAGGAGAACTTCAGAAAGAACCCGAAGGTTATGGGGAAGGCCAGAAAGTAGGCGAAAGCCAGGCCGGCGAGAAAAAGGACGCTGGCCAGGACGGTCAGGGTCGGGACCTTGGCCTTTTCGTCGGGCATGAGACCGGGGGCCACGAAGGCCCAGATCTGGTAAAGGCAAAAGGGGGCGGAGAGAACGGCGCCGGTCCAGAGGGAGACCTTGAAGGTGACCGAAAAGGCGTCCGGGAGGCCGGAGTAGATCAACGAACTGCCATCGGGGAGGAGCCGCAGGACCGGGTCCATGATGAGGGCCAGTATGGGCTCGGCGAAGTTCCAGGAGGCCAGGGTCAGGATAGCCACGGCGGCCAAGCAAGCGATAAGCCTGCGCCGGAGTTCGGAGAGGTGGTCAAAAAATGTCAGGCTTTTGGGGTCGGCCTGGGGCGGCGGATCGCCGGCGGTCTGGGCCTTGGTCGGGGATTGGATCGCGGTCACTGTTAGGCCTTCGGGGCTGGCCGTCAGGCCAGCGAGAAGGTGGTGAAGGTTTGCTCGCAGGGGTGGCAGTCGGCGTAGTGCATGACCCCCAGACTGGGCTCGAGTATAACCGCGGAGATGGTGGCCATGGCCTTGTGTTCGTCGTCGTCTTCAAACTGGTGGGCGCAGACGCTAAAGGGACGGTTTTTGTGGTCCTGGCAGAGGGTTTTGAGGTGGTCGAGGGTGATCCGGCCTTGGAAGTCGTCGAGGCTTTCCTGAGCCACCTGTTGACGGACGTAGGATCCTCCTTGGGTTAGCCAGTCGGCCTCGTAAGGTTTAAGCTCGGGGGCCAGGTAATGGTTGGCGTGGGCTTGGCCATGGCGAAAGTCGATTAGGGCGTGTTTGGAGGCGGTGGTTTCCAGGCAGAAGGCCAAGCCGTCGGCCGAGGAGAGCTGGAAGCACGTGCCCGAGGCCCTAGGGGCGAAAGCCAAGGCGGAGAGGGCGTCGCCGACGCGCTTTTGGTCAAGGGCTTGGCGGACAAGGAACGGATAGATGACGCCGGCCCGGGAGTCGGTTGGGACCAGTTTGTTAATGACCACGGCCAACCCGGAATCGTTTATCCCGTTTAGGCCCAAAACGCCGGCCAGGGTATAGACCAGCCGAACGCTACGATCGGGGTAGGTGATTTTCAAGACCACGTTATAGTCGGCAAAATAGCGCTCCATATCGTAAGTCTGACCCACATAGGCCTTGCCTTCACTGGTGGCCCTGGGTTTTAGGTTAAAGGTCGTGCAGCCCCAGTCGCGCTGGGAAAAAACCCGGTGGGTGATCAGGGGGGCCCGTAGATCGTTAAGCTCCAAGAAACAGTTAAGCAAAACGATGTCCGGTAAGGCAACGTTGGCCCCCGCGGCGATCCCGGCCATTTCTTCGAAAAGCTCCGGCGCGTAGCGGGTAAGAAAAGGGACGTTAATCATGCAGAGATCGACTAGGTCGGCTTTGGTCACCTTGGCCGGGATGTTCGATAGGTTCAAATCGACAAAGGTCTCGGTGAAGGCTTTGATTTTGTCGCGAAATGTTTCGCCGTGGGCCTGGCCCAGGGCAAGCCCTCGACCGGACAAATATTTATAGACGGGTAAGTCCATAGCGTGGCTCCAAAGTGGCAAAAAATAGTAACTTAATCAAAAAAGGTCAAAAGGAAAAACTAAACCGAGTAATCTGTGACATTTGATTTATGCGGTCAAGCTTAAGGGAGGCCCGGGTCGTCTTTGGTGGGCGACTGGGCCTTAGTAAGTTCGCCGGGGGCCGGGACGTCCGAGCCGGGCCGCCCGGGCTCGGGGAGATCGTCGGTCCACTTGGCCGGGTCAAGGGGAGAGACGTTTTCTTCGACGGCTTTGGCGAACTCGGCCTTGAGGCGGATCAGGCGTCCGTAGACCTTGGCCAGCGAACGGGCCACCTGGGGGAGCTTATCGGGTCCCAGCGCGATTAGGGCCACGGTCAGGATGACGGCCACCTCGGCCAGGCTGAAGCCAAACATGGCGGGGCACGTCCTTTAGTCCCGCGGGGCGCCGGGCTTGGGGGCGGCCGGGCCGGTTTGGTCGGCTTGGCTGGCTTGGCTAGCCGGATTGGTTTGGCCCGACTGGCCGGTCCCGGCGGCGGACCCGGCGGGGGAGTCGGTTTCGAGGTCGTCTTTGCCGGCCAGGCCGCGGCGGAAATTCCTTAGGCCCTTGCCCAGGCCCTTGCCGAGTTCGGGTAGGCGTTTACCGCCGAAGACGATGACGATGACGACTATGACCAGGACGATTTCGTAAAAATGGAGGTTACCGAACATGGGGGCTCCAGAAAACAGAGGGTGCTAGTGGTTAAGGTTTTAACGCGGGTCTAAGCTTTGCCTAAAGGGGCCTGGCCCGGGCTTGGCCCGGCGAGGCCGGACTCGGGCCCGTGTGGGCCCCAGTGGGGAGACGGTTTAGAGCAATTTGAGAACCTCTTTGAGATCGTTCCAAAACTCCCGTTTGATTTCGACCGAGTCCATGATGGTGGGCAGATCGTAGGTGACAATCAAGGGGACCTTGTTGGCCCGGCCGATGATCAGCTTTTGCCGTTTGAGGTAGATAAATTGGGTCTTTTCCATGCCGGTTAAGATTTTCGGGGGCCTCGAACCCAAGGTGACCACGACTTTGGGGCCGACCAGCTCGAGTTCGCGGAAAAGGAAACGGGCGCAGGCCTTCATGGGGAAGGACTCGGGGTATTCGGACGGATCGGGCACTGGGCACTTGGAAATTGGTGTAAGATAAACGTCTTGGGGGTTTAATTTTAACCCCTTGGTTATGATGTTGTCAAAAAGCTCGGCTTCGGCCCCGGTGGGGATGGAGCGTCCGGGGAGGGCCTCCGGCGAGGGGGTGTCGAAGACGAAAAATATCGGGGCCCCGACCGGGCCACGACCGGGAATGACCGCCTTGCGGGTTTGGCTCAGAAGGCAGTTGCGGCAGGATTCCAGGGCAAGGTTTAGTTCCTCGAGGGTGTTGGCCCCCTCGATCCAGGAGTCGTCCACCGTGGAGATTTTGGGAGGCTCCTTGACGACCCGAGCGTAGGCGGAGGGGGCCGGCCTATTCGGCGAGGTCCGCGAAGGGGGGGCCTGATAGCCAGGCTGCCGGGATTGATGGCCCTGGGATTGGTAGTCCCGGGACTGGTAGCCTTGGGACTGGGACCGCTGGGAGGGATAACCGTCGGATCTCCGGGCGGGCGGGGTAATGGGACCGGTCCCCGGACTGGCCCCCGGACCGGACTTGGGCCGGGCGTAGTTAGACTGGTAACCATAGTCTGGCGGGTAAGGATAGTCAGACGGGGGACCGTAGTCGTCGTAAGGGCTACCGCGGCCGGGCCTTGGGACACCGGGTGCGGTGCGGCCGGGGAGTTCGTAGCCGGCCTCGGCCAGGATTTGGTTGGGGTCTAGGCGGTTGTCCGGGGCGGGCGCGTAGGGGTGGCGTTGGTCCGGGTAGCCATGGTGGGCTGGCCTGGAGGTCGCGGCGGAGCGGGGTGGGGGCGAAGCGTAGTCCGTATGGCCGTAAGAAGGATCGCCGCCGGGGTAGCGGGTCTCGGAGGGCCGGGGTTGGTACCGGGGATCGCCGCTGGGGTAGCGGGTCTCGGAGGGCCGCGCCGGGGACCGAGGGGTGCCGCCGGTGGCCCAGGGGGCGGGATCCTCTTTAGGCAAGGCGATTTTTTTGGGCGGAAGCAAGGGCAAGAGTTCGCCAAGCCCTATATCGTCCAGGTACTCCATGGCGGCGTAAACGTCGGTTATGAGTGTTCTTTGGAAGCCGCTTTGGGACATGGGGGCGCCTGGGTTTGGGTGAAGGGACTCGGCCCGAAGGTCCGCCGGCCCGATGGGGCGGGTTGCGGCCGAAGTGTTGGCTGGGGAATGGGCCTATAAGGCCATGGTACCAAAAAACGGGAGGACTTGACAGAGCGGCGGAGCGGCGGGGTCCGGGCAGGGGGAAAGGCTTGGGCTGGATGGGGGGTGACTTGACAGGGCGGCGAAGCGGAGGGGGCGACTGGGCGGCGTTAGTGGGGCGTGTCTGTCCCTTTTTGAAAAATGAAACAGCTCGCCGTTGACTTTTAGGGCTCGCTATTGGCTGGGAAATCCATTTTTTCTAACTTAGCCATTGAGTGGAGCTCATTTAGCAAATTGTCTTTAACCATAGCCACGGTTTACGTGTCTATCCCGTTGAGGCTCAAGCGGATGACCGGGTTAGGAGTCCAATCATAATCCGAGCCGTCTATCCAGAGCCCTTTAAAAAGTTCTCGTTGGCCGCGCGGGATGGCCTCAAGGGTGTCTACCAAAAGCGTCTTGCCGAAGCGGCGGGGCCGGGATAAGAAATATGGTCTCGGCAATTTAAACAAATCCCGAAGATACCGGGTTTTATAGGCGTAGATACAATCATTGGCGATGATTTCAGAAAAGGACGTCATTCCGAGGGGAAGTTCTTTCATGGTATTGGCCTCGGGCTCGTGGCGGAGTTTCGGGCAATTGTACCGGCGAATGTCTGATTATCCAGGGAGAATTCACCCATTTTATCATATCATCCATTACTCAGCTACGATCTGTAATAATTATCTTATAGAAACTCCGTCGGTAACGATTCTGTTGGGCTAGCGCTAACTCGCCGGTAAGCACGGAACTCTTAACGAATCCTAAAATGAAATATGACACAAATATCGCCGTTTGGCAACTGTCTGGCTGTCTGCTGTCTGGTCATGGAGTCAGGGAGTTGTTTTGATGGCGTGGCGGAAGGCAGGAGAAAATTGTCCGGTCCGGAAATATAAGGCTTGAAAATTTGGGTTATGGCATAAGGGGTTATCAATTGTACAGTTCTGAACGACTTGGCCGTGAACGGTTACGGCTGAATGAAGCGCTTTTAGCTTTCTATTGAAGGGTTGAAGACTAAAAAAAGTACTATTTATAAGAAAATATTTAATAAATTAGATTAAAATTTTATTTTAATTGTATAGAGTTAAAAAGTGGTTGGCAAATATTTATGAAGGTTTATTTATGCAAACTATCTTTTGTATTAGACATTATATCGCCACATTGAATGAAAATTTGTTTATTGTGATAAAATATTGATCTTGTTTTTATTTCACGATAAACTGTATATGGATAATTTTCATCTTGAATTATATCTATATCGCAAATTGGTAACTCTTTATAGAATATAAGATTAACATTGCGTGCCCCATTTATGGTATCTTTTAATGTTTTACAGTGTAATTCTAACATAGAATTTACCCACTGACCTTTAGTATTTTTTAGCATGTTGTCTTCGTATTTGGCTGGTAAAGGTATAACCGACAGGGAAATAAACGATGAGTATTGCTTCTCATAATCCGTTTTATTGAATTCAACGAACGCTAACCCAGGTTATCCGAGATCTCGGATAACCTGGGTTAGCGGCCTTGAGTATAGGCCAGATGTCCCCAACCGGGCCCGCGTCAAAAGCCCGACTTTATGGAAGACGCTGTTGGGGAACGACTATTGCCACCATTTTTTTTGCTCGTGGGTGGCGATATGGCAGGCGGTAAATGACCGCTAAACCGAGTTTTTCACAGGGAAAGTTTGTCCGGGCCTAAAGGGGGTCAGTCATTCTGGCGCCGAAGCCCACTTTCGGCCTCAACACGCTCCCTGGCCGTCTTGATAATATCCTCCGGGATATCGATTGACCTCAAAGTCTCATGAACTTTTGAAAGGTCGTCGTCCGGCATCGCGTTTTGGAAAAATTTCATTGCGATATT
>JAIRNQ010000026.1 GCA_031257955.1 Deltaproteobacteria bacterium
GATCACCAGGGGCCACCTTGAGGAAGCCACCAAATGGGTTAAAACCCATCCAACGGAAAACATTTCCCGTTTCTTGCTCCGCAGGGGTTACATCGAAGGGAACACCATCTCTAGCGTTCTGTCCAGGCAGTACAGCTACCCGATGGTTAACCTCGCCGATAGAGAAATCCCCAAGCAAGTCGTCGACATGGTGCCTTACAACGTCGCCCGCCGTTGCATGCTCATGCCTTACCAGTTTAAGGACAACAAATTGATGGTGGCTATGGTGGAGCCCACCAACAACAAATACGTTGAGGAACTGGCCAACCAACTCAAAGTCCAGGTAGTCCCGGCGGTGGCCACCGAGAGCGACCTGATAAACGCCTTTAAAGTCCATTACAAGATAAACGACGCCGAAGAGCAAGCCATCCTGGCCCCCTTGGATCCCCGCACCCAGGTGGATGACGCCGGGCCGGTTACGGTCGATAACCTGGGCGCCTTGATCTCCGATGCCCTGGACGATTTTTCCTTTGGCGATTCCAAGGAAGATGATACCACCAACGACTCGTATTCCGCCGAAAACAGCGCCATCATTAACCTCTCCAACCAGATCTTGGTTCAGGCGGTTACGTTGGGCGTTTCCGACGTTCACATCGAGCCTTTTGAGAAGCAGTTTTACGTCAGGTACCGGGCCGACGGTTCCCTCTACAAACACACCCGCCTCCCCTTGGAAATCCGAAACGCCTTAATCGCCCGCCTAAAGATCATGGCCAGCCTGGACATTACCGAGCGCCGGGTCCCCCAGGACGGCCGCATTAAGATGCGGCTGGGCAAAAACAAGGAAATCGACTTCCGCGTCTCCAGTCTCCCGACCCTGTTTGGCGAATCGGTCGTTCTTCGTATTTTGGATAAGTCCGGCCTGAACGTCGACATGACCAAACTGGGTTTTACCCAAAAGAACCTGGATCAATTCATGCGGGCGGCCTACCGGCCCAACGGCCTCTTGCTGGTTACCGGGCCCACCGGTAGCGGCAAGACGGTTACCCTTTATTCTACCTTGTCCTTACGCAACACCGACGACGTCAAGATACTTACCGCCGAGGACCCGGTCGAGTTTAACTTCCCGGGAGTCAACCAGGTTAACGTCATCAAAGAAGTCGGCATGACTTTCGCCAAGGCCCTTAAGGCTTTTTTGCGTCAGGACCCCGATATATGCATGATCGGCGAGATAAGGGATTTGGAGACGGGCGAAATCGCCGTTGAGGCGGCCATGACCGGCCACTTGGTCCTTTCCACCCTTCACACCAACGACGCCCCGTCCACGGTTACCCGTTTGGTCGATATGGGCGTGGCCACCTTCAACGTGGCCGCCGCTTTGATTCTGTGTTCGGCCCAAAGGCTTCTAAGGCGGGTCTGCCCCAATTGCAAACAGCCGGCCCCCAAGCTCCCGGCCAACAAACTCATGGAAGCCGGTTTCGACACCAACGAGATCGCCACCATCCAGCTCTATGAAGGCCGCGGCTGCCCGACCTGCAAAGGGACCGGCTATAAGGGCCGCTTGGGCGTCTTCGAGGTCATGGAGAATTCCCCGATTATCTCCGACGCCATCGCCTCCAAAGTGCCCGAGGGACACCTTAGGAAGATTGCCTTAAAGGAAGGGATGCACACCCTCCGCCAGGACGGCTTGCTGAAATGCCAGCAAGGCATGACCACCCTTGAGCAGGTTCAGGAAAAGACGGTCATCCAGAAGGAGAGTTTGCCCCACTACCTGCTTAACCCCGACGAGATGGTCTTCGAAAACGGCGACACCATCATCAAGGAAGGCAACACCGACACCTCTTTCTACAAGCTCATCCAAGGCTGCCTGGAAGTCTTCAAGGGCCAAAATCTAATAGCCGAGATCTCCCAAACCAATACCTACTTTGGCGAAATGAGCGCCCTGGTCGGATCCCGCCGCAGCGCCACCATTAAAAGTAAGGGCCGCAGCATAGTCAAAGTGTTTCCGGGCGACAAGCTCGGCGAGGTCCTGGAAAACTTCCCAGACATCTCCAAGCAGATTATCGACACGTTGGTACTTAGGCTAAACGAGTCCAGCAGCCGCCTCTCCGAGATCATGCAAAATCGGGTCGAGCTTGAACGCACCTACGTCACCCAGCTAACCTCGAACGCCGCCGCGGCCGGTATGCCCACCTCCGGGCGTCCCATAGCCGGCGCCCCCAAGGTCCAAGCCGGGCAGAGCATAGCCCTGGGCACCAAGGGCTCGGCGCTGGCCAAGCTTGCCGCCAAGACCGGCTTGGCTCCCAAAGTCGCCGCCCCAGCGGGTGGCGGCAACGGTTCGGCCGGGGCGGCCATCATCAGGCCCGTGGCCAGGCCCGAGACCCCCGGCTACGCCCAGACCTCCATCGTCCCCAATCAACCCATCCCGGCCCAGGTGACCCCGAGGCCGGTAGCCGCCCAGGCCGCGTCCTCGACCGCGAAGCCCCTAGGCCAGCCCCCCAGTCAGCCCATAAGTCAGACCCCCAGGCCGCCGGCTTCGCCACCCATGGCCCAAGACGTCCATCCCTCCGAAGTTCAGGTGGAGGAAGTGCCGGTGACCGTGGTCCCGGCCCCAGCCAGGCCGGTCCAGACGGCCCCGCCGCGGCCAGCCCCGGCGGCCGTAGCCCCCAGGCCGGTCGCCCCGACCCAACCGCCAAGGGTGGCCGCTTCCATGGGCCAAACCGCCGTCCCGCCGTCCGATCCCTCAATGACCAGAAGCAGCTTTATCCGGCATCTGCTCCCGGCGGACCAAACCCAGCTGGTCATCGTCAAAGACTCGGCCCCGGCGGCCAAGATCCTTCGGGAAGTCAGGTAAAGTCGGAAACTTGGCCCCGGGAAGGGCCAATTGGCCTTGGGGAAAGCTCCCGTTTTTTCTAGCGGCGGATCGTTTCGGTCCGCCTCTTTATTTTCTGAAGCCGGTCGCCCCCGACCGCCTTCGGGGCCCGGCGCCCGAAGGCCGATAGCCCTTTTGGATAAAGTAACGCCGATAAGTTAGGTAACCGCGTCAGCCAGGCACTTGGAAGGGACCATGTCCAGAATTACCCCACGAATTATAGGCCAAAGTTTAACCCTTCGTTTTCAATCCTTGTCCCTGGCCTTGTCTCCGGCCTTGCCCCTGTCACTGTCACTGGCCCTGGTCTTTTTTTTGGCCCTGACCGGTTTAAACTTGGCCAGTTTGGCCGCGGCCAGGCCCGCCCTGGCCGCCGACCGGCTGGTCTGCGCCAGTTACCCGGTTTGGCTTTTCACCCGTTACCTAAACGAGGGCCGGGATCTTTTCCGGGTTGAGCTTTTAACCAACCCGGAAACCGGCTGCCCCCACGAGTTCGCCCCCACCCCCAAAGATCTCGAGCGTCTGACCCAGACCAAGGTTTTGGTAAAAAACGGTCTCGATCTTGAGCCTTACCTGGACCGGGCCCTCAAGGTGGCCCCGCCCGACGTCGAGGTAATAGACGCTAGCCAAGGCGTCCCCACCCTGGCCGCCGGCTGGGGCCGGATCGACTTTGACGGGACCATGGTCCAGGACTCGGCCGGCCAATCCCCGGCCATGCGCCCCAACCCGCACATATTCCTGTCCCCAAAGCTCTCGCTGACCATGATGGCCAACATCGCCGCGGCCCTTTCCCGACTGGATCCCAGCGGGGCCGACCATTACGCCTCCCGCTTGGCCGATTGGGAGTTGGAGACCAAAAGCGTGATTGAGGATATAAACCGATTTCGGGACACCCACCGGGGCTACAAGCTGGTCACCAGCCATGGCTTCATGGATTACTTGGCCCAGGACATGGGCTTGGCCGTCATCGCCGACATCAGCCCCTTGGGTACCGAGGCCGCGCCCTCGGGCCAAAGACTCAGCCGGCTGGCCCAATTGATCGGCCGGGAGAAGGTCGCGGCCATATTGGTTGACCCCGAAACCAACCCCGGGGTGGCCAGGGTCTTTAGCAAAGATTACAAGATACCGGCGGCCATACTGGATACCGCCACCTCCGGGACCTTCGACCCGCCCATCGATTTTTACGTCCAAGTCATAAGGGAAAACATCGATCTGCTCAACCGGCTCCTTCCGGCCAACGTTCAGCCCACGCCGGAACCTCCCAAGCCGGTGCCCGTCCCCAACAATCCCCAACCCGTGCAGCCGCCCGAGTTTGATTGAGGCCCCGCCGTGACCGCCCCTACCGTTCCGGTCGGCCATACTGGTCCGACCGGCCCGCTTGACGGAAACGCCGACCAATTGGGCTCGTCCGTGCGGTGCGCCACTGAAGGGTCGGCCCAGCGGCCCGATCCCAGGGACTGCCCACCAATAATCAAGTTGGATAAGGTTAGCGTCACCCTCGGCCAGTACCGGGCCCTGGAGGAGGTCTCGATAAGGATCCCGGAAAAATCCCAAACCGTGATTATCGGGCCCAACGGGGCCGGCAAATCCACCCTGGTCCAAACCATCTTGGGCTTCAATCCTTACCGGGGGCGGATAACCTTCCGGCCCGGCCCGCCCCGCTTCGGCTACGTCCCCCAAAGGCTCGACTACGACCGGCACATGCCCTTAACGGTGACCGAGTTCCTGGCCCTAAGCCTTACCAATTGGCCCCTCTGGCTGGGTGTCTCCTCTAAGGTGAAAACCCGCGTCCTTAGTGGCCTGGAGGAGGTGAGGGCGCTGGAATTGGCCTCCAAACCCCTGGGGGCTTTGTCCGGCGGCGAAACCCAAAGGGTCATGCTGGCGGCGGCCCTGATGTCCAAGCCCGAGGTGTTGGTCTTGGACGAGCCGGCGACCGGGGTGGACATAAACGGCGAGCAGCTCATGTGCGAGCTTCTGGACGGCTTTAAGGCCGATTACACCATCGTTATGGTCAGCCACGATCTGCCCACGGCCAAAGCCCACTCCGATTGGGTCGTCTGCCTCAACCGCCGGGTGGTGGCCCAGGGCCCGCCCGACCGGGTTTTTACCCCCAAGATTTTGGCCGCCACCTTCGGGCTGCACCAGGGCCTAGAACTTATGCCCGACCCGGGCCCACGGGCGGCTAGCCCTGCCCCAGCCTCTGGCCCAGAGGCTGGCCGCGGGCCAGAGGGCAGCTAACGATCATGGATTTTCTAGCCTCAATTTATGATTTACTCGGGCTTTTGTATGAGCCGAATTTTATGCGCCGATCCGCCGTGGCCATGGCCCTTCTGAGCCTTTCGACCTCCGCGGCCGGGGTCATGGTGGTTAACCGGCGCCTGGCCTTTTTTCCCGACGCCGTGGGCCATTCCGTCTTCGCCGGGGTGGCCATCGCCTTGCTCTTGGGGCTGAACTTACAGTTTACGGTCCTGGGCCTGTGCGTCTTGATTGGCCTGAGCATCACCTTTCTCGCCCGCCACAGCCACCTGGCCTCGGATACCATAATCGGTCTGGTCTTTTCCGGGGCGGTGGCCCTGGGACTGGCCTTGGTCAGCCGGGAACCCCAAGCCACGGCCGGCCTTTCCCGTTTTTTCTTGGGCGACGTCCTGACGGTGGACGACGCCCAGATAGTGGCCCTGGCCGTCTTGGCCGCCCTGTCTTTCGTCTTTCTATTTTTCCTGACCAACCGCTTGACCATCGGCTGCGTAATCCCCATGGCCCAAAAAAACGCTTGGCCCGATTATCTATTCGGGGCCTACCTGGCCCTGGTCGTGGCCGTCGGCGTCCAGGCGGTGGGCGTCCTTCTGGTGACCGCCCTGTTGATCGCCCCGGCGGCCACGGGCCGAACCCTCTCGGTTTCCCTGAAGGGCATGTTTTGGGTGGCCTTGGCCGTCGGCGCCCTGGCCGGCCAGCTGGGCCTTTGGGCCTCCTTTCAACCCGCCGTCAACGCCTCGGCCGGGGCCACGGTGGTCCTAACCAACGTCGCCATCTTCTCTCTGGCCGTTGCCTTCAGGCGCCTGTTCCACCTGCGCTAAAGTCCCTCCCCCTATCGGCGTGAGGGCCTTGGGCCCCCGGGGGCCAAGCTCGCCCGGGGCTTGGCCCCAGTCGGCCGGGCCAAGCCTTTTGGCAGACAATAACCGATGTTAATGGTTTAGGGCGGCGTAAGTCAACCAAGAAATACATATTTATTATATTTTTATATTCTTAGGCCTAATAAGTGTTTTTATTAGACAGGTAATAGACAATGTCGTTTTGAAAGCCCGCTAACTAGATTACATGGCGATGGTTTTCTTGACAAGGCTTACGACCGGGTCTATAATATATACAGCCTAAATGGGCAACTGGGTTTTATCGTAAGCTTATGTTCGGGTGGCCTTTCCGTCCCAAACGTTTAGCTTAACTCCCTTTACGCCAAATTACGCTTTGCTTGGTTCCATCCATGACCGCCCCCCTGCATCACATAAACCAATTGATTTTACATCTGCCGACCATGGGCGGCTTTGTGGCCGGTCAGGTAGGCGCGGAAGAGGAACTTAGGCGCCTGGCCCGTCTGGAGGAGGCCAAAAATCTCCACCGGAACGTGGTCGAGGTGGTGGCCGAAACCATGAAGGGCGAGGCCCTGGAGGCTCTCCGGACCGGGTCCGATCGGCCCCGCCAACGCCCGCTTCCCCCGGCACGCCGCCAGGAAACCGACGTTTTTGAACCGGTTGAGCCGGTGTTGGATTTTAAAGTCTGAAGTGGCGCGCCCTTTAGAGCCAGCGGGCTCTAAGCTGGCGGGTTTTGGGGTCCGCGATAGTTATTGCGCGCGCTCTTTTGGGTATCGGTTGGTGGGGTTCCCAGACTGGCAACCTTTTGAAAGGCGGGGTTTAGGTTGGAGTTTGACGTAAAATCGCTCATGCTCCTCCAGGTAGTCCTGGAGGCCGCCCTGGTCCTTCTCCTGGGGGTCTGGCTGTGGCGTTCCAGGAAGAGGCCGGAGGCGGAAAACCCGGCCTCCATCCCCGATGGCTTAAGGGATAGCATAGAACGGTTTTTGGCCGAGTCGGGAAAAATCTCCGAGACCTTCCAAGCCACCCTGAGCGATCAGAAAGATTTGGCCAGCAGCTTGATCCTAAAGCTGGATCGCCGTTTGGCCAACTATAAGGAACTCTTGGCCGCCACCGAGGAATCGATTCGCGAGGCCGAAAATAGGCTGCTTAAGGTGGGCGGCGAGGTCGTGGACCAAGCCCGGGCCCAGTACCAAGCCCAATACGCCGATCAGGGCAAGGCCAACCCGGCCGCCCCCGAGGTCAGGGCCATGGTCCTTCAGTTGGCCAAGAAAGGCTTAAGCGTGGAGGACATAGCCGTTAAGGCCAGGCTTCACCGGGGCGAGGTCGAGCTAATCATCGATCTGGAACACCAGTTCGGGGTTTAAGGGCAAGCCAAAAACCTTCCCGGGGGCCCGGCCCCAAAGGTACCCGGGTCGGTCGCGTGGCCGAAAGGTCACGAAGGGCAAGCCAAAAACCTTCCCGGGGGCCCGGTCCCAAAGGGACCCGGGTCGGTCGCGTGGCCGAGAGCGCCTTGGGCCGAAAGGTCACATGGCCGAGAAGAGTGAATCCCCCCCGCTGATGAAGACGAGCCAAACAAAAGCTAAAGTTAAGACT
>JAIRNQ010000070.1 GCA_031257955.1 Deltaproteobacteria bacterium
TGGATGGACCGGCCGCCTATGGCCTTGATGGTTTCCTCTACAAAACCGGCTTCGTTTAAGGTATCTGTGTGAATGGCCACTTGGGAACCAAACCACGAGGAGACTTGAAGACAGTTGTCGATGGCCGCCGGGGTGGTTCCCCAATCCTCGTGCAGTTTAAGGCCCACCGCCCCACCCATGAGCTGCTCGGCTAGGCCCTCGGGCTCGCTGGCGTTCCCTTTCCCCAGAAAGCCAAAGTTCATGGGCATTTTGTCGGTAGCCAGGATCATGGCCTCCAAGTGCCAAGGTCCCGGGGAGCAGGTGGTGGCGTTGGTTCCCGTGGCCGGGCCGGTCCCGCCCCCGATCATGGTGGTGATCCCGGAAGTGAGCGCCTCCCAGACCTGCTGGGGGGCGATAAAATGTATGTGGGCGTCTATGCCCCCGGCGGTCAGCAAAAGCCCCTCGCCGGCTATGATCTCGGTCGCTGGGCCTATGATTATGTCCACCCCCGCCTGGACGTCGGGGTTTCCGGCCTTGCCCAGGGCCAGGATCCGGCCGTCCCTTAAGCCCACGTCGGCCTTGACGATGCCGGCCACGTCGAGAACCACCGCGTTGGTTATTACCGTGTCGGCCACCTTGGGGTTTGATCGGGGATACTGGCTCTGGCCCATCCCGTCCCGGATAACCTTGCCCCCGCCGAAAGATACCTCGTCGCCGTATACGGTCAGATCATTTTCGACCATCAGCCACAGATCGGTATCGGCCAGCCGGACTTTATCGCCGGCGGTGGGACCGAATATCTCGGCATAGTGTTTCTTTTCAACCTTAATCATGTCAGTCGCCTAAATCACGCGATTAAAAATGCCAATACGGTTATCGCTAAACGCGGCCAATAATGCTGCCGAAGCCCGGTCGCGGCCGGGTGGCGCCCAGGGCGATAGGTCGGGCGGTGGGCCTGGCGATAGGCCGAGGGGGCATTCCAGGTCGTCTCCCAGATGCCCCATAAACGGGCCTATAAGGCCCGCCACGCGATTTTGCCGGCTGGGGCAAGGGGGTAGTAGCCATTTTTGTTTAACGGGCCTAAAAACGAAGGCTAGGCCAAGGGCCAATCCGTCCCGATTTGGCCGGACTCGGGTAAGCTCGGTGGCGGCCAGGGGGCACCCAGGCCAAAAGCCGGACCAAAAGCCGGGCCAAAAGGCCTGGTTTTGGGCCAGGCGGTTATTCCGGGCCGTCTTTCAGTGGGCCCATAACCAAGCCCCTAAAACCCACCACCCGGCGATGGCCGGCCAGGGCGGTCAGGGTAACGGTTTTGGTCTGGCCCGGCTCAAAACGGACACTGGTCCCGGCGATGATGTCCAGGCGGAAGCCCAGGGTTTTTTCGCGGTCAAAGGCCAGGGCCGGGTTGGTTTCGTAAAAGTGGTAGTGGGAGCCGACTTGGATGGGTCGGTCGCCCGAATTGGAGACCTCTACCTCAACCGTGGGACGGCCTTCGTTTAGGGTCAGCTGCCCGTCGGGCACGTCGTATTCGCCGGGGATCATGGTTGCCTCCGCTTGCGGCCGGGCAGCGGCCATGGGGCCCATATTATGGGCCCTTAGACGATGGGGTCGTGGACGGTGACCAGTTTGGTGCCGTCCGGGAAGGTGGCTTCGACCTGAACCTCGCGGATCATCTCCGGCACGCCTTCCATTACCTGGTCCCGGGCGAGTTGTCGCCGCCCAGAGCTCATCAGCTCGGGGACGCTCAGGCCGTCCCGGGCCCCCTCGAGGATATGGAGGCTCAGGTAGGCCACCGCCTCGGGGTGGTTTAGTTTTAGGCCCCTGTTTTTGCGCCTTTCGGCCACCAGGCCGGCGGTGAAAAGAAGGAGCTTGTCGATTTCCCTGGGGGTTAAATCCATGGTTGCTCACTCGGGCCGACTGGCGTCGGGGTGTCTAGTGTGACCAGATATGGGGAGAGAGTGTCTCCCGGCCCAGGAGGGCCGGCCGGACGGCCGACCAGACCTGGAGGCGAAAGGCCTCGGCCTCCTCGAGGGAGTTGGCCAGGGCCCGGGCCAGTAAGAGTTCGCCCTTTAAAGTTACCGAACATATCGGCCCCGGGGCGGAAAGCCCAGCGGACGGGGAACCGGTCGCGGCGGGGCGTTGGCCGGGCGGGCCCCCAAAGGCCTCCCGGAGGGCCAGGAGGCGGGAGGCGGCGCTCAGGGCGGCGGCGTCGGTCGAATCGTTTTGGCGACCCAGGGCCCAAAAGAGGGCCAAGACCGGGCGGCCCATAAGCCCGAAGGGGCTGGCCAAGAGGGGTTGGCCGCCCGAAAGGTTTAAAAGTTCGTGAAACAAAAGCCTTCCATGGCGGCGGATTTGGGTCAGCTGTCGGAAAGTACCGGCGGCAAAGGGCTCGTTGGAAGCCGGGCGGCCCAGGGCCACAAAATCGCAGCCCAGGGCCCGGGCCCCGGGATGAAGGTCGAAGGTTGAGGCCAAGTTGGCCCGGGCCCCGGAGAAGACGATGGTTCCCTGGGGAAGCCACTCGAGGAGGCTTTGATCGCCGGCTTGGATATGGCCGCTGACGGTTTGGGGCGCCTGGCCGGATCGGGCGCCGTAGATTTTTGTGGCCGCCGGCGTGGTTATTAGGGCGTGGGCCCCATCGGCGAGCGATATATCGTGCCCCAGGCGGTCACCGGAGACCAACCCACCGGGAGGGTGGAGTAGGTAAAGGTGACAAGGGTCGACGCGTCCGGGGAGCTTTTTTTCTGGGTAGAAAAGCCGCTGGACCTTAAGGGGCCCTTCAAATCGCAG
>JAIRNQ010000090.1 GCA_031257955.1 Deltaproteobacteria bacterium
GCTAAAGTCTTTTCGGTGGCCAGCTTCTACAAAGCCTTTTCATTTACCCCCAAGGGCGAGCGCCTGCTTACGGTTTGTCAAGGCACCGCTTGCCATCTGCGTGGGGCCGGGGCTTTGGCCGAGGCGCTGGAAAAAAAGACCGGACTGAAGATCGGCCAGACCTCGGCCGACGGCCGGCTGGGCATCGAGTCGGTAAACTGTTTGGGCGCTTGCGCCCTGGCGCCGGTGGCTACCGTGGATGGCGAGGTCCATGGCCACCTGACCCCTTGGAAGACCTTGGATCTGATCTAAGCCGACGATACTGGCGGCCAATTTTGGCCGTCGATCTGGGCCGCCGAAAGGCGGGCTACGGGGGAAGCCCAAGCCATTTTCGTGGGTGGCCTGGGCCGCCGGGACGTTCGGGGCTGGCCTGGCCAACGAAAAGTCGCGGGTCCTGCGGATTCCGTCTTTTGGCTAGTCAAAAGGCCATGGCCAGCCCACCAATATCGCCGAAAGGCGAAGCCTCTATCGTTGGCAAGGTGTTTCATGCGATTGTTGGACCCATCCGGACTCGAAGCCCTGCGGGTAGCCCTGGCCGGCGCCCCGGCCCCCAAGAGAAGGCTGTGGGTTTGCGGCGGGCCGGGGTGCTTGGCCTCCGGGGCAGCCAAGATCCAAGCGGCCTTGGCCGCCGAGGTTAAAGCCAAAGGACTCGGGGATGGGGTGGGACTGCGAACCGATTTGACTGGCTGTCTGGGTCTGTGCGAAATGGGCCCCATGGTCGGTGTCGAGCCGGAAGGTTACCTTTACGGGAACGTTACCGTGGAAGATTGCCGGGAGCTGGTTTCCGAAACCCTGCTGGCAGGTCTCCCGGTGGGGCGCCTCCTGGCCAATCCGGATAACCCCACCCGCTCCGAGCAGCCCTTCTACCAATCCCAGACCCAACTAATCACCAAGCGTTTCGGAAAAACCATCCCTGGAAGTATTGAGGATTACCTTAAAACGGGTGGTTACGCCGCCCTGGGCCTAGCCATTTCCAAACTTGGTCCCCTCGGGGTGGCCGAAAGGGTCGAAGCCTCTGGCCTACGGGGTCGAGGCGGTGGTGGATTTCCGGCCGGGCGCAAGTGGGCCTCCTGTCGGTTGGCGCCGGGAACGGCCAAATATGTCTTGGCCAACGGCGACGAGGGCGACCCGGGGGCCTTCATGAACCGCAGTCTCATGGAGGGTGACCCCTTTTCGATAATTGAGGGTATGACCTTGGGGGCTTACGCCGTGGGAGCTTCCAGGGGCTTCATATACGTCCGCCACGAGTACCCGATTTCGGTGGAAAGGCTAGACGGGGCCATCAAGGAAGCCGAAAAAATGGGCCTTTTGGGCCATAATATTTTGGGAAGCGGTTTTAGCTTTAACCTTTCCACGGTCGAGGGCGGCGGGGCTTTCGTTTGCGGTGAATCGACCGCCCTTATGGCCTCCATCGAGGGCCGAGAGGGCCAGCCCCGGGTCAAATACGTTCGCTCGACCGAAAAGGGCCTCTGGGATTGCCCGACCCTTTTGCAAAATGTCGAGACTTGGGCCAACGTTCCCATAATCGTCGAGCGGGGGCCGGAGTGGTTTAAATCCAAGGGCACCAAAGATAACCCCGGGACCAAGGTCTTTTGCTTGGTCGGCCAAGTCAAGTATTCGGGACTGATCGAGATGCCCCTGGGCTCGCCCATCCGCACGCTCGTCTTTGGCGTTGGCGGCGGAACCAAGCCGGGCCGAAGGTTTAAAGCCGTCCAGATTGGCGGCCCCTCCGGCGGTTGTCTACCGTATTCGGCCCTGGATTTGCCCTTGGATTTTGACAGCCTCTCCAAAGCCGGTGCCATCATGGGATCCGGCGGCCTTATCGTCATGGACGATATAAGCTGCGTGGTTGACGTGGCCCGCTATTTTACTGGTTTTTTGATGGGTGAGAGCTGCGGTAAATGCGCGCCGTGCCGGGAAGGTCTGACCCTAATCTATCGGATCCTGGACGACTTGTGTCAGGGCCGTGGCCGGGAGGGGGATTCGGCCGTACTGGAAAAACTGGCCACCAACCTCGCTAGGACAGCCTTGTGCGGCTTGGGCCAGAGCGCCGGCAACCCGCTTTTATCTACCATGCGCCATTTTGGGGAGGAATACCTGGAACACGAGCTGGAAGGCTTTTGCCGCTCCGGCCGTTGCCAAGGCCTCTTTTGGCCGGACATCAACCCCAATCTCTGCGTCGGTTGTGGGTCCTGTCTCGCCGCTTGCCCGACCAGGGTTATCTCGGGCCAGAAAAAAGAACCCCACCGAATCGACTTGACCGGCTGCGTCTCCTGCGGGAGCTGTATCGCGATCTGCCGTTTCGGGGCGGCCAAGGCCATTCGCAAAGGTGGATCCCAGGCCGCGCGCCAGGCTGACCACCAGGCCGACTTGGCGGATCCTTCAAAAGACGCCCCCAAAACCAACAACATCCCCACCCCCCAGTCCGTCACCAAAGACCCAACCCAGCCCGCCCCTAAGGGCGGCGGCCAAGCCGGGGCATAGGCGTAACCTCATGAGCCAGGCCATAACCAAGGTCACCGGAACCATCGACGGTCGAGGCTTCTCGGTCCCCATCGGCACCACCCTGTTGGAAGCGGCCAAATCCCTTGGCCTAACCATACCCACCCTTTGCCATCACCCCGGCCTTCCGGCCGATGGCAACTGCCGACTTTGTTTAGTGGAGACCGGCGGGAAACTGGTGGCCTCCTGTCTCTTCCCGCTTCGGACCGACGGAGAGGCCATTTTAACCCAAAGCCCCATGGTCCTGGAGGCCCGGGCCTTCACCGTCAGGCTTTTGCTAAGCCGGGCCCCCGAGGATCCGCGGTTGCTTGAATTGGCCCGAGAGTACGGGACCGGCCCGGATCCCAGACTGGCCGATGGCGCCGACGGCTGCTTGCGTTGCGGGCTTTGCGTTAGGGCCTGTCGGGCTTCAGGCACCGAGGCTATCGCTCTCGTTGGCCGTGGGCGCGAAAGGAAGGTTACCGGGCCTTTCTTCGAGCCTCCCATCGACTGCGTGGGGTGCTTGGCCTGCGCCAGGGTCTGCCCGACCGGATTCATCGACTTTTCTGAGCTGCCTCGCTCCATCTGGGGCCGCGACTTCGATTTGCGGCCCTGCCCCCAATGCGGGCGTCCGGTCGGGACGCCCGAGGAACTCAGACGGGCTGGCGTGGAGAACCCCCTCTGCCCGTCATGCCGACGCCTCAGCTATTCGAGGTCCCTGATGGGCCTACCCGAGGCCTCGTTCTCGAACCCGGGTGAAAGATAGCCCGAAGTTTTAGCCTTTCCCGGGAAGGCCCCATAAAATCGCCCACGCCGTCCATATGGGCCTTCTCTGGTGGGCCAGCCCAAACGGCCCTTCTCGGAAGTGCCGACCCCATTAGGGTTATCCCGGATGGGCCAGACCCGGGCTGGCCGCCAGACCGGGCCTGGAATATCCTGATTCAAGTCAGAGGTTTTGGAGGAGAGATATATGTACGTGTTCGACAAGCCCAGCGAGGAATTTTCGACGTGGACCAATGAGACCGGCTGTCTCATAGACAAGGCCAGAACAGAGGGCTTGAAGTTGGCTTGGGACCGGCTGGCCAGCCAGACCCCCCAGTGCAACTTTTGCGAAATGGGCCTCTCCTGCGCCAAATGTGTCATGGGTCCCTGCAGGATCATACCCGGCTTGGATCGGGACAAGGGTGTTTGCGGCGCCGACGCCGATCTTACCGTGGCCAGGAATTTTGGCCGTTTCGTGGCCGGGGGTTCGGCGGCCCACTCCGATCACGGCCGAGATCTGGTCGAGGTCCTTCACGCCATCGGGACCGGCCACGCCTCGGCTTACCAAATCCGCGATGAAGGTAAACTCAGACGCTTAGCTGAGGAGTTTGGCCTTAAAGCCGATGGCGAGGTAAAGCAAGTAGCCAAAGACGTGGCCGAGCGTTTGGGCCAAGATTATTCGACCTTCGGGCCGGGTTTGGCTTTCCTGGGGCGGCTTCCGAAGGCCCGCCGTGAACTTTGGGACAAGCTCTCGCTCACCCCCAGAGGCATCGACCGCGAGCCGGTGGAAATGCTACACCGCACCCACATGGGCGTTGACTGCGATCCGGTTTCCCTGGCCTTACACGCCGCCCGCACCTCCCTCTCCGACGGCTGGGGCGGTTCCATGGCCGGGACGGAGATTTCCGACGTTATCTTCGGGACACCCTCCCCAGGCAAGACCAGGGTCAACTTGGGTGTCCTTAACCCGGACATGGTGAACATCCTGGTCCACGGCCACAGTCCGGTCGTCTCCGAAATGATTCTTGACGCCGCCGCAGACCCGGCCGCCCAGGCCGCGGCCAAAAGAGTTGGAGCCACCGGCATCAACATAGCCGGGCTCTGCTGCACCGGAAACGAGCTCCTTATGCGCCGAGGCGTTCCTTTGGCCGGCAACCACATGATGACGGAGCTGACCATAGTGACCGGGGTAGTCGAGGCTATAGTGGCCGACTACCAGTGCATAATGCCCAGCCTGGTTAACATTTCCCAGTGCTATCACACCAAATTCGTGACCACCTCCGATAAGGGCCACTTTCCCGGAGCCGTGGCCTTCCACTTTACCCCAGAAAACGCTCGGGAGTTGGCCGGTCAAGTGGTGGCCCTGGCCGTGGAAGCCTTTCAAAAGCGCGACCCGAACAAAATCTTTATCCCCGTCGAGCCAGTTGAGGTTATGAGCGGATTCTCAAATGAGGCTATTTTGGGGGCTCTGGGTGGGACGCCCGATCCTCTCATCGACGCTATCAAGGCCGGGACGGTCAGGGGGGCCGTGGGCATCGTCGGCTGCAACAATCCCAAGCTCAAACAGGATCACCACCACGTAACCCTGGCCAAGGAGCTAATCAAGAAAGACATCCTGGTTTTGGTTACCGGCTGTGCCACCTCGGCCATGGGCAAGGCCGGACTCCTCATGCCTGAAGGGGCATCGATGGCCGGGGACAAGCTGGCCGGGCTCTGCCGGACCCTGGGCATACCCCCTGTGCTGCATGTAGGGAGCTGCGTGGACAACTCCCGCATTATCCACCTTTGCGCCGTCCTGGCCAACGCCCTGGGCGTGGACATTTCGGCTCTTCCCGTGGCCGCCTCGGCACCGGAGTGGTACTCGGAAAAAGCCGCGGCCATTGGCCTCTACGCCGTGGCTACCGGCATCACCACCCATCTGGGCTTACCGCCCATGATTCTCGGGAGTCCGACCCTCACTAACTTGGCCGTCTCCGGCTTGAACGACGTGGTCGGGGCCGCTTTCATCGTTGAGCCCGAACCGGTCAAGGCCGGCCAAATCTTGGACGAGCTTATTTCTTCCAAGCGCCAGGCCTTGGGCCTTTCGGCCTAAGGGGGACGCCATGACCCACAAGACCATCCAAGTCACCCCTTCCCGTTGCATAGGCTGCCTCAATTGCGAGCTGGCCTGCGCCAGCCGGGACTGGGGCCAGTATTTCCCGGCCGGATCCAAGATAAACCTCGTTTTCTTCAAGGATGGCGGCCAGGTTCCGGTGACTTGCTTCCAATGCGACGAGGCCCCTTGCCTAAAGGTCTGCCAAACGGGAGCGCTGGCTAGAAACGAGCTTACCGGAGTGATCGCCTCCGACCCCGACCGTTGCGTTGGCTGCCGTACCTGCGTCTCGGTCTGCCCCTTCGGCAACATCAATTATTCCAAAGCCGGCCGCCGGGTCGAAAAGTGCGACCAGTGCCAAGGCCAGCCCCGCTGCGCCGCCGCCTGTCCCTCCGGGGCCCTGACCTTCGTGGACGACGCCAAACTTGTCCAGGCCCGCCGCCGTGCCTACGCCGAAAGCCTCAAAAGCGTCGCCTCGACCGAAGGCCCCAAATAATCGTATCTTTCCGCCTCCAAGTTTCCATTTCCCACCACAAAAAACCCGCGCCAAGGGCGCGGGTTTTTTGTTGTTGGAGTCGCTATTGGATTTTGTGGCTGCAGTTTCAATGGCCTCGGGTTATGGTACTGGTTAATCGCTCGCGGTATTGCTTGTGCGGCAAGTTCTCAGCGTCCGAAGCTGAAGCCAAAGCCAAGACCGCCGCCGCCGAAGCTAAAGCTCACTCCCCCGTCACTGACGCCAACGCTGAAGCTGGGGCCAGACACCCGGCGGCCGCAGGACCGAGGCGCATAATAGGGCACGTATACCTCGTGGATTACCCTCGGTCTGCGATAGTAGCGACGGACATACCTACGGTCATGGTGACGGCGATGATGCCGGCGGTACTCCCCGCGATAATACTTGTGGTTCCACCGCCCTTGGCCATGGTGGCGCCTATGGTGCATCTTCCCGCCCCGGCCAGGACCCCTATGACCGTACTTCCCGCCTCCGCGGTGGGGGGCGCCGTTGAACCGCCCGCGATCGTAATGACGCCCGCGGTCCATCCTCCGGTCGCCTCCAGGCCTGCGCCTTTCAACGTTATGACCGGGGCCCCGGTGTCTCCTATACAGTTGCTCATAGGAGGCCCTGTCTTGGCGGCCATGGGAACCGCGAGAATCCGCTTGGGCCAAAGCCGGGATGGCCAGGGCCATCATGGCGATTAATATGGCGGGTACGAGAATCTTTTTCATCTTTCGGTCCTCTTTGAGCGGCTGGCTTTAATTTCCGTTTTTTTGCCAACCGTCTGAGCTACAAGTGTTATAGATTAAACCAAAACCGGTGAAAACTTTTTAAATACTATTTTTGTTTTGTTAACCTAGGTTCTAAAATTCTTTTTCAATCACTTTTCGTCTTTCCCTCTCGACGGAATTCTGTAATCGCAACGATCGTGCCAGCCAGCCCCAAAAATGTCCTCCCTTTGGCCAAAAAATCTCCCCCAGCCTCCCTCCCGCCAAGCCGTCCTCGTCACCCCTTTAGATAAACCTCAAGTAAACAGTAAGTTTTCCCGGACCCGTGTTCAAGCGAAATTTTTTTTTCGCTACCATCTATCGCCGTTTTTTTTGGGGGGCCCGACACTCCCAAATCCCCTCCGAACCACTCGCCCGGTTCCCTAGCCCCCGCCAAAAGTGATCCGATTTTACGCACCCCTGGCACCTTTTGGTACCTTTTTCCATCTTTTGAGCCGCCCGGTTCCCAGGCCACCATCAAAAATGAACCCTTTTTGTCTACTCTGTTACTTTTTGATCCCTTTAGACTTGCCCGGTTCCCAGGCCCCCGCCAAAAGTGATCCGTTTTTACGCACCCTGACACCTTTTGACTCCTTTTTACCCGGCCGATTCTTTGGCCCCAGCCAAAAGCGATCCCTTTTTTAGGAACTCTGAGACTTTCTAACCCTTTTTGACCCGCCCAGTTCCCTGGCCCCCGCCAAAAGCGATCCGTTTTTACGCACCCTGAGACTTTCTAACCACTTTTGCCCCGGCCGATTTCTTGGCCCCCGCCAAAAGCGATCCGTTTTTACGCACCCTGACACCTTTTGACTCATTTTGGCCGGGACGGGGCACCTATCCCGCCCGACCCTTCCGGACGGCCAGGAAAAAACCCAGAAACCATTTCTCCCAAGCCCTAAAGTTCTCGCCAAAAACCTTAACGAGCCCAAACTATCTCAAAGGCTACTAAACTGTGGTTCCTTTCGAAATCGCCAAGCGATCTAGCCGGCCAACAATCCCCCAGGCCAAGTAGGAAAAGTGCCACGGGGTGGGGCCCCTTCCGTGCCCGGGAAGAGGGTTTATCCCTCGCCCCGGGCACTGGATGGGACTGGCGAGACCCGTTCGGCGTCAGCGGGACCGAACTCTTTATCTAGCGGTCTAAATGGTGCTGATTATCACGGCCGGGAAACCCTGGCCTCCCCGATGGAAACGATTTCCTTAGTCCTCATGGTTTCCACTTTCTTTAATTGAAATGTAATGATTTAGCCTTTCAGCAGCTCGTGAGGCAGTAAAAGTATGGAAAAAAATAACAAATAAAGTTAAAAATATAACTACTTTGCTACTATAAAATATAGTTAAGATTAGGTGAACAAATAATGACGTATCATTTGATCTTTCAAGTAAAAAAACATAGTACAGATAAAATAAATAGGTAAAAATTTTATTATCTTATATATTCTTAACTGAAATTTAAGATACGAGTATATATTATTAGATTTTATTAATATTTTATAGGCAATCTCCTCAACAATTAAAGTGCAAAATATAGCACATAAAATGGTAATGGAAATCAAAATACATATAATTATTTCATACATAAGTTGAATCATTTTAAACACCTTTACGTTAATTTATGTATCAAGACTAACCAACTGAATAGAATCTTACTGTCAATATCCGAAATGGTGTCCAATAAACGTTCCTGGAAAGTGGCCCCACGGCCTGGCGACCGTGGGGCCGGGGTTTAGGGCGCTTGGCTAGCGCCTGTGTTTCCGTTTGAGTGAGGCGTCCCATTTTTTGACTAGGCGTCCGCCTTGGCCGGCACCGGGCCCATGGTCGCGAACGCTCCGATTACGGTGCCCATAGCCTTTGCCGTGACCGTAGTCGCGGCTTTGGTGGCTACGCTGGCCGTAGCCCTTGCCGTGGCCATGGTTCCGCCCGGAAGGCCCGCGGTCCCAGGACCGGCCG
>JAIRNQ010000111.1 GCA_031257955.1 Deltaproteobacteria bacterium
TACGATCTCCTGCGGGGTTCGAAAAACATTTTTTTGTCCCGTCCTCGCCGTTTCGGCAAGACGCTTCTTCTCGACACTATCGAGGAGCTGTTTTCCGGAAACCGCGACCTCTTTAGAGATCTTTGGATTGGCCGATCCGATTACGACTTTCCCAAACATCCCGTCATATCGCTAAGTATGTCTGTTGATTCGGAAAACTCTGACCTTCTGAAGGCCAATCTACTCAATGACCTTAAGGATATAGCCGACAATGCCGGATTGACGATCGCCGCGCCAACGCCGGACACGTATTTCGGGAAACTTATCAAAGCCCTCTACGATATGACAAAAGCCGGAGTCGTGGTCCTCATTGACGAATACGACGCCCCGGTTACCAATAACATGCATAACCCAGAGGTCGCCAAGTCTAACGTCAATGCCCTTCACGTTTTTTTCTCCAGTTTAAAAAAACCTGGAGTCAGGAATTCCTTGCGCTTCACCTTGGTCACCGGCATAACCAGATACGCCCTCACGTCCATGGATTCGGGCCTAAACCACTTAACCGACATTTCCTTAGACTCACGATACGGAGGGATATGCGGTTTTACCCTTGACGAGTTTGGACCCTTGTTCGCCGATCTAATGGAGCTTAACTTCAACGATTTTAAAAAACTAAACAATATGGATCCATCGGCGGGAAGGGAATTATTATGGGATAAAATCAAACATTGGTATGATGGCTACAACTGGGGAGGCCAGACCAGGGTCTTGAATCCCTTTTCCATTCTCAATTTCTTTGACCAGCGCGTTTTTGATAGCTATTGGATCCAATCCGGTCGACCGGCCCACCTTACCGCCTTGATTCAAGCTAACCCATCCGCGTTTACCGAGCCTGAACTCACGCTGAAATCATCAAAGGAAATAAGAAAATCTGAATTAACCCGTCTAGAGATTATACCTGTTCTTTTCCACGGCGGTTACTTAACCGTGGATAAAATCACTCCCGTTCCCACCGTGGATCCTCTTACCAAAGAAATGGAATCGGTTAATTATTATTCTTTTAGGTTACCCAATTTTGAGGTCTCCTACTCATACCATCAAGACGTTTGGGAAGCCATTATTGATAAGATGGACGATCGGCTCATAACCAAAGGCAAAGAGATCCAGAACGCTCTTTTAGTTGAGGACGCATTGGCCATCGAAACCATTTTTAGTAATTTTTTCGCCGCCATTCCCTATCATCTAAGGCCCAAGGCGGAGAGTACCTTTAATGCCTATATTAATTTGATTCTATCCTCCGCCGGTTTTACGGTAAGAAGTCAACTTCCAGGCGCCAGCGTTCGACTCGATTGTCTAGTTGAATTGGCGGATAGGGTTTATGTGATCATTGAGACAAAGTTTTGTCAAAATCCATCGAAAAAAATAAACCAGGCGGAACGAAATGCGGTTTTAGCCCTCTTGGCCAAAAATAATCTCTCGGAATTGACGCTCTCGTCCGAATTGGCCAAGTCCAAACTAAGAGAAGTGTATAATAATGAAATAAAATCGGTTTTAAGTCAAAACTCCAATATATCTTTGGTTGGATACGATAAACTCCAATTGATTGTTGATACCATTCAATCATCGGCACCGGTTACGGCCGTTAATGAGGTGCTGGCCAAGCTGGCGGAGGAAAACTTTAGCCCCGACAAGATCGAAGCGGCCCTGGCCGATGAGTCAGCAAGTCGGCGTAAGCCCACTCCGGAAAGGATAAACGAACTGCTGACGGAAGGCGCGAACAAAGCCCTTAACTCCATAACCGAGAAGGGATATCGCAAAATTGTCGAAAATGAGGCTAATAGGATTATTGACTTGGGGCTAGCCATTTTCGACCATGGCGCCACGATTTAGGCGGCTTTTGGCCCTACGAAGGCTTAACATGGGATCGCCTGCCAGTTGGGGCTCCAGTCGTTTCGCCTAAGCCACTATCGAACCCGGTCTCGCTAACGATTGGGAAACGCTAATCCACCATTGCCTTACCCCGCAAAGCTGAGGCAAGGTTTACGATAAGCGTAGGCAACAATGGCTTATCGATTGTCGAATGGGCTGGTTAGTTTGGCGGACGGGCCAAAGGCGTCCGCCTTCGGCGGCAAGCGAAAGGGCGGGGCGACTTCGAGATGGTCACGCGGGCTTGGTCGGTCAGGGCTGCCACGGTAGGGTTGGTTGGTCAAGGACGCCCTTGGTTAGCCCGGCCCCGGCGGGACTTGGCGGTATGGTTGGTTGGTCGGGACTGGCAAGGGCTTTCACTTTGGGGGAGGCGGCGGCTCGATTGGCGCGTCCGTTAGGGCGCGGCCAGGGACGGGCGAGAAAACGCCAAGGAGGGTCTCAAGCTGCCAGTCAAAATAGGGGTTAAAGGTTAGTCGGGCGTGGATCTTGTTTGGTTCCCTGAGTCCCCAGGCCGAGTACCAGACCTCGTCCCCGGCCAAGCACCGGGCCGTGGCCTCGTCGGATTGGCCGTTTTGGCATAAGGGGCTTTTGGTATTAAAACCGTAGGCGGGGTTGTTTGGGGCAAACATCACCCCCATATGGGAAAAGGAGCTGATTCGATACTCCGGCAGCTTATCGGGTCGAAAGAGGACGCGATTGGAAAGGCCGGCGATGGGTTGGCCGTAGTATATGAGCCGACTGGTCGGGTTGGTAAACCGTTCTTCAAAAAGCCTTACCATATAAGGGATATCCACAACCGAATCGTTCTCGACCAATACCATGGCCACCGGTCGGTCAAAGGGTTTGTCGCTTAGGAGTTTCCGGGCCGTTCTGCTGGCGTAATGGTACTGGGCGAAGGCGTTGGTGGGGACGACGGCGTAACGCCAACTGTCTTTGTCGGGTTCCCCGGGATCGGGCTTCAGGATCCAATCCTTGAAGACGGAGGTCAGGGGGGCCAAAAAAGCCAAGCCCACGCCGGACTTTACGGCCGGGGAAAACAGGATAAGGCCCTTAACCCTGGGATGGGCGTAGGCGTATTCCAAAGCGAGATTGGACCCGTTGGAAAAGCCCCCCAGGTAAAGCTCGTCCACTTCCCGCCCCAGAATGTCGGCCTGCTCGGCCACCGCCCGCCTCCAGTCCTCGACCCTTACGTCTATCATTTCGGCCGGGTTTGTGCCGCAGCCGGGCAGTAGGATGGCCCGGACCAAAAAACCCTTGGCGGCCAAGGCCGGGCCCAGGTCGGTAAAGGACCAGGGGGAATCGCCCAAGCCGTGGACGAACAAAATGCCTTTGGTCGGTTGGCCTTCCGGGCGCCACTCCCTTGGGGAGTTATTGGCCAGTTCGTACTCCCGATCTTGGCTGACGAAGGTCCGGTTGGCCTGGACGAAGGCTTCGGTCTCCTGTCGGTAGGCCTCGAAACTCGTCTGCCCCAGGGGCATGGACGTACCCTTGGCCGAGCAGCCCAAGAGGCTGACGGCCAAGAGTAAGGCCAGCGATGACACCGCATACGTCAAAATCGCGACCGCCCTTTTGGGCCAAAAATAGTGGAGGCGCATTATTTTAGCTTTTACGTATTTGGGGTTATAGTTTGGTTAATGAAAAAGGAACCATGGTTTGGACCTTTTTGCCTAACGGCCGTCTGGCCGACCGGCTGGCCGGGCGGCCGGGGAAGGTGACGGGGCTTAGAATCATTCAAGGATGGCGATGGCGGCGTTTTCGGCGTCCAGCCTGACCCTTTTGGCCGTGGCCAGTCGCTCCATGCCGGCTTCGTCGACGTTAAAGACTAAAATGGGTTTTTGATAAAACTCGCGGCTGATAAGGGGTCCGGTCATCAATACGGAATCCGTCCGCAGATTGATCAAGGCCGCCGGGGCCTTGCCCACCCGGGCCATCTCCAGCAACACCAAACCGGCGCCGCTGGAACCTTTGCCAAAGGGAAAGACGTAAACCTTGTCGGTTATGGACTTTCCCAGACAGTCACTGAGGGGATCACGGATTACGCCGGTTTGCGGATCGACGCCGCCGATGAAGCTTATGGGTTTGTGCGAAAATACAACCTCAGCCTCGAGCTGGCCTTTGACGATGGGTTTGGCGGGGATTACGACCATGGTTTATGGCTCCTTGTAAGTTTGCCGGGGATTACGACTATGGTTTATAGCCCATTGTATCTTTGCCGGCGATTACGACCATGGTTTATGGCTCCTTGTAAGTTTGCCGGGGATTACGACCATGGTTTATAACCCCTTGTATGTTTGCCGGCGATTACGACCATGGTTTATGGCTCCTTGTAAGTTTGCCGGGGATTACGACCATGGTTTCTGGCTCATTGTCATTTTTCCGTGCATTAGGCCTATGGTTTCAAGCTCATTGTAAGTTTACCGGCGATTACGACCATGGTTTCTGGCCACTTTTAGGTTTGCCGGTAATTTCGACCATGGTTTCTGGCTACTTGTAAGTTTGCCGGGCATTACGACCATGGTTTATGGCTCCTTGTAAGTTTGCCGGCAACGGCGGTTTCCACGCAGTCGGAAAGGCTCCCGAGAACGGGTTTAATGCCACTGTAAGAAAAACAATAGGCGCAGAATTTACCCGAATTGCTCATCAGCCCCTTAAAATGCCAATTATGCCAGGGGGTGACCATGGGGCAACCATCGGTATATATTTTAACCCCCCGTCCAGTCAGGGCCTCATATAGGCCGCAGTCTTCCATGTGTTTTTTGTTGGCCCGGTTGGTGTAGGCCCAGAACTCCAATCCCGGCTTTACTTGGCGGCCGTTAAACAACTTCAGCAGTTTCACGCATTCGGCGTAGGACAAATGGGGGCAGCCAGTGTTGATCATGTGGATCTCTTCGGGCTGGCCGGGGCTGATACGCTCATGCGCGTCTTTGAGGGTTTTCAGGGTTATATGCGCTTCGTCCTCCGGTTTTTGTCCCTGGAAGGCCATTTCCCTGGTCTGGGCTTCCGGAGTGAGGCCTATGAGGTGGAACAGGCCAACCCCGCCGGAGGAAGCGGCGGTGGCGCTAAAGCGTTTCAGGCCGTCGATGTCGCTCCATAATGGCAAGCCTTCCATGGCCCCGATTCGGTCGCCAACCGTCTCGCCATGGACGTAGCCCAGGCAGGAGTAGATGGAATCGTCTTGAAAATATTCTTCCTTGATGCCTTCCAGTTTCAGCAGCACCGTGGCCCGGCGGTTTTCGGCCTTATGCAGTCCCCGATAGGGAACCCGGCCGGTGAGAGCCGCGCATAAATCCATAAGTCCGGCGTATCGCTCGGTTCGGGCCCCGATAATTGAGTTGACGTAGGCGGTGGCGTTGGATTCGGCCCAGGCCACCTGTTCTCCGAAGCGGGGCACAAACCCGGCGAAATAGGGAGCGCAGGTCCAGGAGGCGGCCGCGCCCAGGCCGGTGTGGGCGGCTTCGATACGTTTATGGATATGGTACAGGTCCGGATCAAAGCGCATAGTTTGCCATTTTTCCAGATCCATCAAACAGGCATTGAGCGAGGTAGGGACCACAAAACGTCCGCCCAGTTTCAAGAGGTATTCGGCGAATTCCACCCCGGCCAGCCCGTCGAACCAGGCGCTGTCGTCAGGGACGGCCGAAATGGAAACCATTTCCTCGGCGCCCATATTGTCGCCAAGTTAGACCAAAACGCGCATCCCAACCCGGGCCGCCTCACCATGGTCGCCGTTTAAAAGGGCCTGGTCATAGTCGGTAAGTTTCATCTCTGGCCTCGACTTTCCGAAAGGGTCAGCCAAACGCCTTAGGCCGCTTGGGTTAATGGGGAGCCAACGGGTGTCGAGGCGATTGGCGCGATTGGCCAAATGGCCCATTATAGGCTGTCCCGGAACTATTAAAAAAGGCTTCGCCTCTGGGGCCTATAGGGTGTCGGCGCTATTGGCCAAATGGCCCATTATAGGCCGTCCCGGAAGTTTAAAAGTGGAAAATGACAAATGACAAAACGACAAGGCTTAAGGTGATTATCAACAAATATACCGATGAAAAAAAGTATTCACTAAAACAAAGGGACAAAAATGCTTATAATTTCTGGTAAAATGGACAAAAATAAAAGATATGAGTAAAAAATGTTGATAGTGGCATTACGGTAAAAAGTTGAAGCTGGGGCAAGCATCGTTGGTTTGGTCCCCGGCGGCCTTCAAGCCAACTTCGGGCCCTTTCCCAGGAGGCCCATAAACGGGCCCAGAAGGCCCGCCAGCGCGTTTTAGGATTGTCTGGCTATTTGGGTGGCAGGAAAGGCCAAACAGGCCTTTCCGGCGACTTGGGACCGATTTGGCCGGCGGCCGGGCCCCGACCAACCCGACCGGTCGGGTTGGTCGGGGGCAGTTTGAACGGAAACTTTTAATGGATTATAATCCCCATAAGGTCCAAAAGCGAGTTCGCCCCGATTCGGGGGCGAAGGGAGACGATTCGACCGAGGTTTTTTTCCCTCGGGGGCCCGGCCGGACGGCTGGGCGCCCGGGGTTAGCGTTTCAGGGGTAAGGCATGAAGAAAGCGTTTAAGGCCTTCGAGTTTCTTACGGGTCTGGTACCCTTTTGGGGACGCCCGGCTTTGGCCGACGCGCCCAGCGCGGCCGCGATCCAGCGAGACTGGAACGAGTCCAAAAAGGAGCTGACGCTCCCCACCGGAATAAGCATGCAATACGTGGAAATGGGTGAGCCAGACAGGCCGCCGATTCTTTTGATCCACGGCATGGCCGACAGCAGCCGAAGTTGGTCGCTGGCGGCGCCATTTTTGGCCAATGACTATAGGCTGATCATGCCCGATCTCCGGGGCCACGGCGGGAGCGACAAGCCGGATAGCCGCGACTACTCTCTCAGCCTACACGCCGCCGACATGGCCGCCCTGATTGACGGTCTGAGTCTGGGTAAAGTCTACGTGGCCGGGCATTCCCTGGGCTCGCTGATTTCTCAGGCCCTGGCCATCAACTATCCCGAGAAGGTACTGAAGGTGGCTTTGGTCTCTTCTGGGCTAGCCGCCTCCGAGGAGATCCTTCAGGAGATTTACGGGACGGTCAAAACTTTTGGCCCCAGCGGCCCCGGCGACGATTTTCTGGAGATGTTTTATACCAACCCCACCCCGGTGGACGCCGATTTCACCCAAAGGATGGTCGAGGAGGCCAAGGCCGTGCCGCTCCACGCCTGGCTGGCCATCACCAAAGGCATGGTCAGTTCCTATCTGGCCCCGCTCATGACCGAACTGACGGCCCAGACCTTAATCCTGTGGGGCGAGGCCGACGAACTTTTCGACGCCCCGCACCAGAAAGCGCTCAGGAAGGCCTTGCCCTCGGCCGATTTTCTTTCTTACGTGGGCCGGGGTCACAACATCCACTGGGAGTTGCCCGACCGGGTGGCCGACGATCTGGCCCTGTTTTTCAGAATGTAACCAAAAGGGCCCGAGTTTTTGGGGCCCAGACGGCCATAACAAAACGAAAGCGCCGCCGCGGACCGAAGGCCTCCGCGGCGGCGCTTAATTATTGGGGTTGGTGAAACCAGGAACTCGGGACAGGGCCCTGGACTTGGCCAGCGACTGGGGCCCATCGCTTTGGCCGGTCGGCCTTAACGCCGGTTGGCCAGCAGGGGGCCAGGCTCGGAATCGGCCAGGGCGATCTCTTCGTCGGTCAGGTAGCAGGCCGGATCCGGGGCCCAAGGGTCGCCGGTGGCCATGAAGGCCCTGGCCCTCAGGCCCCCGCCGCAGACGGTTAAAAAACGGCAGCTTTGGCAGCGGCCCTTTAAATGGCGGTATTTGTTCTTGAGGCCGGCCAGAAGGACGTTTTCCGGATCGTGCCAGATGTCCTTGAAGGCCCGCTGGCGAATGGATCCCAAAACCACCGAACGCCAGAACTGATCCGGGTGGACTTGGCCGTTCCAGGAGATGGCGGCGATGCCGTGGCCGGAACTGGCCCCGCCGTTAAGCTTTAATAGCTCCATGGCCTTGTCGGCCCGATCGTTTAAGCCTTCCCGAAGAAGCTTCAGGTAAAGATAGGGCCCGTCGGCTTGGTTGTCGACGGTCAACACCTCGGGGCTGAGGCCGGTTTGGCCCATGCGCCTGGTCCTTTCGGCGATAAGATCCACGGCCGCCCGGGTCTCTTCCAGGCTGAGGCTTTCTTTGGGCAGATCCGGGTTTCCGCCCAGATCGACCAAGTGATAAAAGCAAACCCTGGGAATGCCTTCCTCGATCATGAGATCGAAGAGGGAGTTTAGATCGGCCGCGTTGCTTTTGGTCAGCGTCAGCCTCAAGCCCACTTTTAAGCCAACCCGGCGGGCCGTGCGGATGGCGGCCAGGGCCCCCTCGAAGGCCCCTACCCGCCCGCGGATCTTGTCGTGGGCCTGGCCCATCCCGTCCAGACTTATGCCCACGTAAGAAAGGCCTATTTCCCGCAGCCTTTGGGCTTTGGCCTCGGTCAGCAGCAACCCGTTGGTCGAAAGGACGGCCCGGGCCCCCCGTTTTACGGCCAGCGCGACCAGTTCCGTCAGGTGGGGATGGGTCAGCGGCTCGCCGCCGGAGAAGAGAATTACCGGAACGCCGTAATCGGTCAGGCTTTCCACCAGGGAGGTGGCTTCCGAAAGGCTCAGCTCGTCCGGGGCCGGGCCCCGGGTGGCCGAGGCGTAACAATGGACACAGGACAAATTGCAGGCCCGGGTCATGTTCCAGACTATGACCGGTTTTTTGTCCTCGGAAAACTGAAGCAAGTGACTGGGCAAATCTTTGGAGCGGCGCCCGTATCGGAGAAGGTCCGAGGGTTCGACCGAGCCGCAGTATAATTTGGAGACGCCAATCATGGAAAATCAAAAAACCTTTCAAGGGTGGGGCCAAAACGGCGGCCCGACCGGGTATGCCCTTGGGTCCCGCCATAATCTACGCGGGAAAGGCCAATATGCTGGATTGGGGTTGGCGAAAATAGTAACGTCAATAATTGTAACCTTAAAAACGTCAAAGTACTTAATCCCTGGGCCGGGCCATTTTGGCCGGGCCTGGGCTAGGCCCGGGCGGCCGCGTCTAATAGACGTGGACGCTGGCCTGGGCGGCCGGGAGGTATGAGACCCCGAGCCAGGTGATCAGCAAAAGAATCAAGCCAACCGGCGGGACCATCAACACCAGCTTGGGCCGGGCCATTTTGGCCGGCGACAGCCTCAAGTGAATGTAGAGCAAAAACGCGGCCAGGGTAATCAAGGCCCAGGTCTCCTTGGGATCCCAGGACCAGTAATGGCCCCAGGCCGCCTTGGCCCAGGCGGCCCCGATTATGAGGCCGAGGGCCAAAAAACCCAAGCCTACGTAAACTACGTTGTCGATAAAATCGTAAAGCCCCGGGTCGGGCTGGCCGGACCGGGAGATGTTTCTCAGTTGGATGAACGAGCCCACGGCCGAGGCGGCCAAAACGGCGTAGGAGAGCATGTACATGGTCACGTGCGGGACGAAGTAGGCGCTCTGCAAGGCCGGCATGAGAGTGCGCGAGTGAATTTCCGGTTTCACGAGGTTAACGACGGCGAAGACCGAGGCCAGTATGGCCGTAAAGGCCAAAAGCCAGGAGTATTTCCAGCGTTTAAAAGCCAAGAGCCCGGCTGCCGAGAGAAAAAAGGAATACCAGAGCCTGGTCTCGCCCATGGTCCTCATGGGCGGGCGCTCCAGCCGGATCCATAGGCCCACGATAAAGACCAAAGTAACCGCCGCCCCGGCCAAGACCAAAAGAGGCGCGTACTTGCGGTCGCGGATGGCCAAAAAAGCGCCGGTGACCCACAGAAAGATGGAAAGCGGCGCCAAGTAATCGTGCCAAGCCCAGTTCATCTTCCCTTCCGCCCTTTCGCTATCAAGCCCAAGGAACCGGCGGCCCAGACGATTAGGCCGGCGTTGGCCAAGCCCAGCCAGGGATCCCGAACCAACTCAAAGCCGGACCAGGTGGAGGATCGACCGGCTTGGGTATCGTAGTCGCGTTGGTAGATGAGCCAGGAACCGGCTTTGAGGGGTTTGTTCACCTCGATGGCCGACTCCACTTCCTGCCCTTCCTGGGTAAAGACCTTGACCTGGGAGACAAATCGCCTCGGCTCGGGCCTGGTCATGGCGAGCATGAGTTTGTCTTCCAGGCGTAAGGGTTTGGGGGGCATCAATTGTTCGCCGGTGGAGATCCAACCTTCGTAACGTTGCCCGGTCGATCGGTTGACGACGGCGATCCTGGCCGCCTGGACCGTGGCCTGGGTTATGGCTTTGACGAAAAGGTCTTGCGAAGGCACGGCGCTGGGAAGGTATTCCAACAGCTCAATGTCG
>JAIRNQ010000132.1 GCA_031257955.1 Deltaproteobacteria bacterium
GCCGACCCCTTTTGGCCCTGGCCAACGCCGCCGGGGCCGGGGATCCCTACGGAAGGGGCCCCTACCCGCCCGTTCCGAACGGGCCCGGGCCCGCCTTTGGGGCAAGCGACTTTAGGCCGGCGGGCTTTGGCCCCGGGCTGGTTGGACCCCATGTCGCCGCTTAAACTCAGGCCCGGACCCTTCCTGGCCCCGACCCGTCCCGGACCGGAGGCCATCACCGCCCTGACCCTGGTCCCCTGGTTCGTTTTTTTGGTCGCGGTCGGTTTTTTTTGGCCCCCCCTCTCCCCGTTGGTAAGCCTGGCCGCCCTGGGGCTGGCCAAAAGCTCCCAAGGTTCCCAAGGTCACCCTGGTTCCCAAGGCCCAAAAGGCCACGAAGGCCCCAAGCCTTGGGCCTTCGTGGCCCTGCACTCGGCGCTGGCCGCCGTGGCCATTGGCCCCGGGGCCGGGCCCGGCGCTTATCTGGCGGCCGGGCTGCTCACGGCCGTTCTGGCCTTAAATTGGCCCATCTTTAGGCACCCATTTTTGCCGGCGGCCGCCTGCGGCCTTTTGGTGGAGTTTTCCCTTAGACGGTGGGCTTTTTTGGGCTACGACCTTCCCGCCGGGCCAGCGGACGGACCCTTATCGGCCAGTCCTTGGCTGGCCGAACCCCGATTGGCCATCGCTTGGCTGGCCCAACCCGGAATCGTCGGATCTTGGCTGGCCGGCGCCTGCCTAATCCTCCTTTTACCTTCCGCCCTGGCCAGTCTGTTAACCGGACGCCAAAGGATCCGTTTTGCCCTTTTGCCCCTGGCCGTATGGCTGGCCTTCGAGGTCTGTCGCTTGGCCCTGGGCCGGGAGTCCCTGGACTGGTCGCTCGGGCCCCTCTGGCTGTGCTTGGCCTTCCAGCTGGGCCGGGAGTTTTGGCCCTCCAACCGGGCTTGGCCCGGGCCGGCCTTGGTGGCCTTGGCCGGATTGTTCCTGGCCCTGACCCTGGCCTCGTCCGGGGCCACGGCCGCGGCCTTGGGCCTAGTCATGGCCCCCTACCCGGAAATCGTTTGGGGGCCGCCTTTCGCCCCAAATTTGGTGCCGGTGGGCGCGGCCCTGGCCTTGGCCTTCCTGTCGGTTTGCGAAATGGTCGTGGGCCTGGCCGGTCGGCGACGGGGAAAAATTCTGGCCTCAATAGTTCCCCGCCCGGAAGCCCCGCCGGAAAACCCCGATCTGGTGGCCCTTAGGCTTTGCGGCAAGGCCGACGGTTTTAAGGCTTCCGTTTACCGGGGACCGCCCGGCTGCCGGCTGGCCGCCGCCCTGGACGGCGGGCCCGAGGACTGCCCCGAGGGCTGCCTGACTTTTGGCGACTGCGCCGCCGGTTGCCCGCATGGGGCCATTACTTCCCTGGGCCCGGGCCGTCCGCCCAAAATCGACAAGGCCCGCTGCCGCGGCTGCGGGGCCTGCTTGGCCGTTTGCCCCAAAAACCTTTTGGCCTTGCGGCCCCGTGAGGCCTCCTTCGCCGTCCTCTGCCGCGGCTCGGCCAAACTCAAGGACATGGACGCCCTCTGCCCGGTCGGTTGCCTTAAATGCGGCCGTTGCCGCAAGGCCTGCCCGGCCGGGGCCATCGAACGCCTGGGCGCCCTGGCCCCGCCAACGGTCTCCGACCCCCTTTGCCGAAAGGCCCGCCCCGACTGCGGCCTGGCCTGCCGCCCGGCCTGCCCCCGCTCCCTCCCCGGCCCGGCCATGGGCCGCTTTTAGCGACCCCGGCACCCAGCCGGTATTTTTTTGGGGGCCCAGGTCCCCGATTGTCCCAACGGAAACTTTTTTTGCCCCGGGCCAGGCCCGGGATTTTTTTTGGGCCCGGCAGAGACTTTTTTGGGCCCGGTCCAGGCTCGGGATTTTTTTTGGGGGCCCGGCAGAGACTTTTTTGGGCCCGGTTCAGGCCTTGGGGCCGGGTAAAAATGGGTTAATTGAATTTCATGGCTAAATTTATTCCCCTCTAATTTTAATACGAATCCAGATCAGATCTCTAACTACTTCTGATAAAGGGGATTGTATTTTCCAAAAGAATATACGTTTTCTTGACATGCCAGTAAGTTTCTCAACCAACAAGAAAGTACTCTTGAACTTGCATATTCAAACCGACTATGGTAACAATAACATTTCAAGGCTCAAGTCGGACCTTCTTGGGGGTTGCTTGAGCCCGCGGGGTTCCCTTTTGTCGCCGGTAAGGCCATCCGCCAGCCGGTGAAGGGTGCCAGAAGGCTAAGCCAGTCGGGGGTTTGGGCCAAGGGTTGTTTAAAAAGCTAAGCCGGGCCTGGGCCTTGGGAGAGCATTTGTAAAAAATTAAGGCTTTATTGATCAAACTACGATTAATTCGGTAGTTACAGATTTAAGTATTGTAACTTTATTTTTTATTTGTTCTATTAAGCCTACGCCGGCCAACAAGGTGTCAACCCAGCCGAGCCCAAAGGCTTGGCAGTTTACGGCGGACCCAGCGAAAGACTTGTCATTGACGCTCAAAAGTGTTATTTTATTCCGGCTTTGGCGTTAATTGTCGCCTCGGATAAATCGCGACCCCCGGCGACGCGAACAGCCCAGAAACACCCTTGGGGTGGCCCCGGGCAAAATAACATACGATTGAGCATGAAATACTTGATTTTGATCGGCGACGGTATGGGCGACCGTCCCATCGCCTCGTTGGGCGATCTTACGCCCTTGGCCCGGGCCCATACGCCCAACATGGATCGCTTGGCCCAAAACGGCCAGCTGGGAAGGGTAAAAACCATCCCCGACGGCCTCCCACCCGGCTCGGACGTGGCTATCATGTCACTGATGGGCTTTAACCCCCAAGGGGTCCTGACCGGTCGGGGCCCACTGGAAGCCTTGGCCCTAAAGGTGCCGCTGGCCGAGGGCGAACTGGCCTTCCGGCTGAACTTGGTCACCATAGAGTTTGGCGAGCGGACGGTTATTCGCGACCACTCCGCCGGCGACATCTCCTCCCCGGAGGCCAAACCTCTTTTGGAGGCTTTGCGGGAAGGGCTCCCGCTGGCGCCAGGCCAGACCATTTACCAGGGGTTCTCCTACAGAAACGTCCTGGTTTGGCCCGGGGCCCCGGAGGGGCTGCCCTCGATACCGCCCCACGACTGGTTGGACCGGCCCATAAACGCCACCCTCGAGGATCCGGCCTTCCGGCCCTTGGCCGAGTTGGTCCGGGCCTCCTGGCCCCTTTTGGCCAACCACCCGGTAAACCAGGCCCGGGTTAAACGAAATCTGCGCCAGGCCAATTCCCTTTGGCTGTGGGGGCAGGGACGCAAGCCCAACGTCAAGACTTATTTTGAGCGTTGGGGCCTAAACGGGGCCACGGTCTCGGCCGTGGACATTATCCGGGGCCTGGGCTTGGCCACCGGCCTTAAGCCCCTGACCGTGGAAGGGGCCACCGGGGGCCTGGACACCAACTTCCAAGGCAAGGTGGAGGCCGCGCTTTCGGCCTTAAAGCAGACGGATTTGGTGGTGATCCACCTGGAGGCCCCGGACGAGACCTCACACCAAGGCCAGCTGGCTCTAAAGCTTCAGGCCATAGAAAGCTTCGATGCCAAGATCGTCGGGGCCACGCTTGAGGGCCTGGATCGGTCCGGGGAGGACTATCGGCTCATCGTGGCATGCGACCACTACACGCCACTGGAGATAAAGACCCACAGCGACGACCCGGTGCCCTTCATCCTCTACGACAGCCGGGGCTTGGTCCGCCAGGGCCCACCGGCCTTGGGCTACTCGGAAGCGGAGGCCGAAAAAACGGGCTTTTTCGTGCCCGATGGCTTGGCTTTGGGCCGTCTGTTTTTTGGGCCGGAAAAAGGCCTTTAATTGGCGCGCCGGTCGTAAGCCCAGGCTTACGGCCCAGCCGTGACCCCCTCTCTTGCGGCTGGAAGTGGGCCTTTGGTTTGAGCCGGTAATGTGCCTTTAGTTTGCGCCGGTAATAGGCTTTAGTTTGTACTCTTGAGCCTTAGTTGTAAGTTTATATATGCCTAAGATAATATATCCGCCTTCTAATGAGTCGTTCATATCCACCTCTTGGTATCGAGTGCTATACGTCGATACGGACAACATGGGAATAGTTAACAACAGCCACTATTTTCGTTTTTTCGAGCAGGCCAGGAACGAACATTTACGCCAACTGAAGATGACCTACGCCGAAGTGGAAAGAAGGGGTATCCGAACCCCGCTGACCGAGACCGGGGCCCATTTTTACGCCTCCTTCCACTACGACGATCTGATTCGCATCGAGTGCTGGGTCTCCCAGATCAAAAGGGCCAGTTTCCGCTTCGAGTACTTACTGTACCTGGACGAGAACCCCGAGGTCAGGGTCTCGGGCTACACCGTTCACGCCACCTTGGAGGAGGATCTTAAGGTGGTAAAGATACCCGACTGGCTCCGGGAGGTCATCTGCCCAAGCCGCCCATAACCGGCTTGGCCAGAAGGACATGATCGGCGGCGAAACTTCGGCGACGGTTTTTAGCTTTTAGGCCACTGGCCTTAAGCCAGCCATGGACCCGTTCCATTGCGCCCGGCAGCGCCGATCCATGGTCGGCTACCCCGAGCCTATGCCCGGTAACCCCGAGCCTTGGTCGGTAACCCCGTTCCATTGCGCCCGGCAGCGCCGATCCATGGTCGGGGGCCATGGCCCACGGATTCGTGACTCCAAAGCCTTTCAGCGGGGCGGTCCAACAATGGACTAGAACTGGCAAGCACAGTCACGCTTAACGCCTTTTAAGCCCAACCCACCGTTATAGCTGGGTTGGGGCCCCAAACCGGCAGAGGCGCCCACGGCGCCAGAAGCCGAATACATCACCACCCAACACCCGGGATAGCGGTCCCGGTGCTTGAAATCGAGCATCGAAAGAGGAGTCTCACGATGAAGGTCAATGGCGCGGCGTTTAAAAAAATGAGGGAGAGCCGGCTTTTGGGCCCCTACAATCTAGCCAAACTGGCTGGCATTTCGCCCAGTATCATTAAATCAATTGAGCAAGGCGGATCGCCGCGGCTGGAATCCATCCGCAAAGTGTTAACCGCCCTGGATCTAACCGTGCAGGACGCCTACCAGCTTAAAATGCTTGAGGAGTGACGCCGGATTGGGCCAACCGCGGCTGGCCATTGCCGAAACACCGGGCCAATAGCGGCGATCGGTCCCGTTCCAAAACCTGAATTGTTATCCGCCAAAAGCCAAGCGCTCTCCGGACGCTTGGCTTTGGCTATCTTTTGGGTGCCTATTTATTAACCAAAGCATTAATTTGGCCTACGGGGAATCAGAAAGGCTCAAAAAACATTCCTTGACAAATAAGTAAGCCTTGGTTATTATCTCAAGTTGCGCGTCAGTTTACCCAGACGCCGGTCAGTACCAGGAGTCCCCGATGCCCAAGATGAAATCCAATCGCGCCGCGGCCAAACGCTTCCACGCCACCGGCGCCGGTAAAATAAAACGCAACAAAGCCTACGCCAGGCACCAATTGACCTGCAAGACCACCAAACAAAAGAGGGGTCTACGCGGCCCAGCCCTGGCCGACGCGTCCACCGCCAAGTCCATCAAAAAACTTCTGCCTTACTTGGGGGCCAAGAAATTGGGC
>JAIRNQ010000216.1 GCA_031257955.1 Deltaproteobacteria bacterium
GGCGGGGGAAGCCCCCGCCCCGGGCCACGCCAGTCCACCCTCTGGCGGGCTGGAAGCTGGGTTAGGGAAGTTCGTCGGGTTCAAGGGTCATCGATTCCGGGGTCATCTCGAAGCCGGTAAAGTTGACGGGGCGGGGAAAGTCCCCCGCCCCGGGCCACGCCAGTCCACCCTCTGGCAGGCTGGAAGTTGGGTTAGGGAAGTTCGTCGAGTTCAAGGGTCATCGATTCCGGGGTCATCTCGAATCCGGTGTTGAGGGCCTCGCGCCAGGAGATAACGGCGTTTATGGAGGCATCGCCTTTATCGAGTTCCTTGGACCAGTGGCTGTAGTCGGCGGAGTCGGTCGAGAAGGCGATGTGCTCCTCGCCAACGAAGATAGTAACCTCGCTGTCAATTTCGGTGCCCGTGGCCATACCTCCCGAAACTAGGAAAACTGAGGAGGCGTTATCGGGCATGAACAGACTAGCGAAGCCGGGATGGGCCAAGCCGGTGAAGGCGTCCAAGATGTACATGTAGCTGTTGCCAAGCGGCCCACAGGAGGATCCCCCCACTTTAGGTTCGAAGGTGGTGAAGGCCACCAGGGAACGGCCCCCGCCCATGCCCAGGATCTTGGGCTGGGTGAAGCTGATCTCGAAGGCGTGGGATTCGCCGGGACGCAGGATTCGGCCCATGTCCAGTCGCCGCTTGTAGCCCAGCACCGTTGGCTGAAGGATGGCGTCGGCCAAGGCCACGTAAGACTGGGGCGAGGGGTTGGAGTTCTCGCCGGGCGCCTCAACGAAGGTATTGTCGCTATAAACGGTAACCCCGCTCAGATCGACTAAGGATCCGACCAAGGGAGTACGGTCAGAGAACTTTAGGCGACCTGTGTCTGTAAGTTCCTCCTTAATTCCATAAAGGTACTGCTCATGGTTTTCGGAGCAAACTGGGGTGGGGTTGGCGGTACAGGGTGCCAGATCGTCCCGGCTCCAGAGACGCCCGGTGGCGAAGAGTACCCAAAGGTTGCCCAGCCGGTCGTAGGTGGCGTTAACCGCTCCGGTCACCGGGCGACCGGTGGAGACAAAACGATCCAGGGACCACTGATTGGGCGAAATGGGCGCATAAGTTTCAGAATCGACCATTCTCAGCCGATAGACGGCCCCGCTATCGCAGGAGGCGGCGTCCCGGCTCACGGTCAGGCCATAATAGAGCGTCTGATCGGTCCACTTGCCGTCCCTGGGGTCGAGGTCTTTGGACATTGGTAGAAAGGGATCGTTAAAGAAACTATTTGGCTCAGCGACGGATAGAATTGTCTCGACGTTTCCATTGGACAATTTCAACACCGTGAGGCTAGCCTTCTGGGTGCTGTAGCCTTCGTAGGGGGTTTTGGAACCGTAAACGACATTATTGCCGCTGAAGTCGTCGGTCTTTGGGCCGCTGGGGATTACGACGTAGAAAGTACCGTCGGAAGAGACCACCGTCGGCAAGCCCACGCTGAGGCCCAAGTCAGCGGCTGAGTAACGCCACAAAAACTTCGGCGGCGATTCCGGATCTGTCACGTCTAGACAGAAGATCTCCGAGTAGAAAGGCTCGGTGGCGGAAGGGTCGGGGTTCTCGATGGGACGCCCGCCGAGCCTAAGCCCGCCAATGAGGACGGTACGCCACTGGCCGTCAATAATCACGTCGGCGATAAGGGGCTTCATGTCGACCTGGTAAGAGTGGGAGTAGTTTGGATCGGCCAGCCACTTGAGGTGCGGCAGGACCGAGGCCGGGACGTAGGCCCAAAGTTCGGCCCCAAGTTCGTGTTTTTTCACTTCCGCGTCAGGGGATTCATCGCCATAGCCCACGACGCCGGATCCCAGATCGCCGTAAAAACCGACGTTAACGGCGTGAAGCATCCCATCGTTGGCCCCGAAGTAGGCCACTTGCCTACGGCGGCCATAGGCCTTGCGATAATCGAGGTAAGAGGGCACGTGATAAATCGTGTCGTAGTTGGAGGATGGGGCACCCACCACGATGGGCTTGGAATTGATCACGTCACCCAGACGCCAGACGATTCTCGGGCTATAGCCGGAATCCACCGGATAATTGTCCCAAGGATTGCCTACCTCTCGACTTCTCCAGCCGGCGACTTCCAGACCCTGGACGTAACCGATCAACAGTTCGGTCACCTTGTCCCTGGCCGCCTGCTCGTTTACGGGCAGGGTAATTCCGGAGGGCACGGCCATGTGTTCCCTCCAATTGTCGTGGATCAGGTACTTCTTTAGCGATTCGATTGACGTTAGGTGGAAAAGGGCCAAGCCCCCGGTTACCGGGTCGGTGTAGTAGATTCGGCGTCGCCCAACCGCTTTAGTGGCCACGGCCTCAAGTGGGCGCGGGCCCTTGATGAGTTCCTCAGGTTTTAGCTCAGCCAACCAACGCCCGGCGTCCCAAATGGGTCGGAGTTTATGCACGCTGGCGGGCTGCTGGGCCAGACTCACGGGTTCCAAGTCGTTGGTCCCAAACTCATCCTCGCATCGGGTGATGGCCACCCCCGGCAGGAAGCAGTCTGGCTTATCCTCTTCGGCGGGCTGGTTAGTGACGCTTCCAAAGCGAACGGCGCGATCGCCGGTCTGTGACCCGGTGGCCAAGGTCAGTTTGTGGTCTCCGTTGGAGTCTTCCCGGAGGTTACCCCATTTATCGACGAACAGCCCGAATACCGTGCCTGGCCAGGAGATTTTGTCGTTTTCGTTATTGGGGTTAACGTACTGGCGATAATAGGCGGTATGGACGGACACGCCCCCGCCCAAGATCGAGCTGACGCTGGCTGAGCCGGCCGTACCGGTGGAGACAGACCGGGCTATGGCCGTGAAGGCCTTGTCGAGTCTGTCGGCCAGCTGGGTCAGGTTGGAGGTATGGAAATAGTTCTTGGGATCGCCGTTTTCGTTCTCCCATTCGCCGGGGTCGGGGATGCCGTCGCCGTCGTTATCGTCAAACCCGCCGTATTTGGAAATCAACCATATTAAGGACGGCAGCTGGCCCACGTCGGCACCGCCGGCAATGTCAAAACTTCTATACTGCTCCTTGACTTCGCCATGCTTATAGTTAACGCTGTTCCAATTCCAGCGGGCGACCGTCCCGCAATTGGAGTCCGTCGTGGGATTGTGGCAGTCGGGTGGCGTCATGTGGACAGAGGTGAAGCTGAGTTTGGAATTTGGCGCCCTCATGGTCACGTCAAGATAGGTTTGATCGAGCGTACTCCCGCTGATGGTGTAACCCATGAACAGGCTCTGATTCTTGGTGGTGGGCTCGCCTTCCCAGTAGGTGTGGACTCGTAAACCCTTAACGCTGGAGGGGCTAATGGAGATGAAATCGGCGATGGAATTGGCGCTTTCTGGGTTCTTGAAGACGTAGTAATCACCTGTCCTGAAGGGGCCGCTGTCGATCCTGGCTTTCGGACCCCGGTCCGAGGCGGGCGTTGAGGCGTCGGTCAGTAAATCCACCTCGTAGTAGACGGCAGCGTCTATGTCGTTATCCTCCCCGTAACCGCTCGTGTCATCGTAATCGGTAAAAAAAGCCTGAATTTTGAAGTGAAAAGGGTGCCCGTTTTTATCTATTTCCCACTCCAAGAGCCGGTAACCCAAAAAACCAATGGTTTTGGGGTAGTCGTCATAGGCCTTACTCAAAACACTGGTGCTAATGGTGGTCGGATAGAGTTCAATGGCCTTGGTCAGATCGCCAGAAGAATCCATAATGGGCATGCGCAGGACCGGAAAAGGTGAACTCATGGCTACCGAGAATATGTCCACCCCGGACTTAGAACGCCCTTCCTGGTCCGAGAGGTTAAAGTCATGGATGTGGGCGTAGTAGGCGACCGCGGCGCCCAGATAGGTCGAAAGGACTTCTGGGTATTGGGGACACATGCCTTCAACCTGGCTGAGGCTGCTGAGGCTTTTGGGTTTGCAGGTGTCGCCCGGCCTTACGGCATAAGGATACTTAAGGCCAGAGGAGGCAAACCCTTCAATGTTGGATATGGCATCGAGATAATTAGCCTCGGCGGCGGCGTTGAAGATCTGAGGCAGTTGGGGTAAGTTGATCCCTTCGAGCCGTGGCCTCTGGACGAGCGGGGTGTAGTGATTCAACATGTACATATCCCGGGAGGCTTTATAGAAGGCGTCTTCATAGGAGGCGATGTCGCTAATCAAAAGAATGACCGGGTTAGCGCAGGCTTCCTTGGTTAAATCTGGATCCGGGCGCCCCTTAAGCCAGGTACCGGCTTGGCGAAAGGCCTTGGTCAAGTAGCGCATGGGGGAGTCGTCAACCGCTTTGTCCTCGTACCAATCACCTTGAAAGGGCGACTTCGCCTCCGAGACCGACACGGTCGGGGAGGCGACCCCGGACAGGAAGCGCACGGCTTCGTAGAGCAGCCCACCCAAGGGGTTGCCGATGCTGACATCGTTTTCGTAATACCGCGCTGAAAGGTAATTTTCGTCATATCCGTTCAGGAGCGGGTCGACGCCTAGATGCCGGCCGGCCAGGGTGAGGCGGTCGAGGTTGCTGACCAGCCCGTTGGCAATGACTTGCCCGGTACTCTGGTTGATGGCCGGCACGTAAGCCGTCCCCGGATCCGGGTTGGGATTGGCTGGGGCCGGGCCATAAAAAGGTCCGATCTGGGAGCGGAGGTAGCCGGGAGGAAATTTATCGGTAATGCCGTAGGTGTAGCCGCCCGCGGCGGTCATGAGACCGAACTGCATCTTGGAGGCGCCGGTAGAATAGCGGTGGAGAAGCCCGGAAGGCTTATAGGTGTCGTCGGATTCGGCCTCGGTCGGGCCGGGGAACTTCAGGCAACCCTCCGTCTCGCCGATGTTTCCTTTAACACAGACTCTGACGTTCAAATTGAAGACCTTAACCCGTCCCCTGGCCTCCTGGGTAAGTTTGGAGTCGTTGGGTTGCGGCCAGTCACCGGTGGCCCAGTCGTGGACGCTAGCGTAGGGTTCAGTCACCGCAAAGGTAGGGCAGGTCCATTGATACCTCGTCGGAAAGGAAAGCATAATCCGGCTGGGGCAGTTGAAGCGATCTCTGCCCTGCAAGTAGGAGTACCATTCCGGAGTCGTGGGTTGGACAGGGCTTGTGGTGATCACCGCCGGCGTACCGTTAGTCTTTTGGAAACTGTTTTTGTCCGCGTCGGTCAGGATCCTCAAGGCGGCGAAGTAGCGGTTGGTCTTGCCGAAATCTGACGCCCTAACCACGAAATGGGCCTTACCGCTGGCGGGTTTGGCATAAGGGGTGTATTTTCTGGCGTCGTAGTAGGCCGATAAGGGGGTGACCGCCATCCAAGTGTCGTCACTCCTTATTTCCGTGGCCCAGACGTGGATGTCGTGCGGCAAGGGGGTGTGTTCCAGCACGGTCGCGTCGAGGGTGTCGACCTTGCGCCGGCCGCCATAGAGAAGTTTCCTCACGGCGTCGATGCGGGCGGTGGCGATATAGTTAAGCCAGTTACCGCTGAACGACTGCCCCGATCCCGCCCGCTGCCCGGTAGACGGGTTGTAGCAGACGCCGAAGGGGGAGCTGGGGGCGGGGACGTAATCTTTGACGCTCGAGGGCTTACTTACCGAGCCTTCGGGCTCATCTTCTACGGCCGCGCCCACTCGGCGGAAATAGCCGTCCTTATCGCCGACGGCGAACTCTTCGTTGAACCCGGAGTTTTCGCTTCCAACGTATTCATAGCATGAGGAGCTATCGAAGTAACCCACGTACTCGGTAGCCGGGTGGAAGCCCGTGTCAGGCCGCCCGTCCCCATCGAGGTCGGACAGGCCCGGATAAGCTTGCTCGTACATCCTTTTTTCTGTCCCAGCCACGGACAAAAGAACCGTGGGGACAGTGGAACCGCTGGTCGCGAAGGGCTCGCTCTGGTATTGCTCGGGCAGAGGGTTGGTCACGACCGCCGAGGCGGGGACGACCGGACAAAAAGCCAATATGGCTGCCAATAGGGTAGCCATGAGCCCCAAAGGTAGCCTTAAAGTTGTTAGCCTTAAGGTAGCCATGAGCCCCAAATGTAGCCTTAAAGTTATTAGCCTTGGGGTAAGCCCCCTTGGTGATATATGGCGAGGCATGTATCGCTCCTGGTAATAGTTGCCTGACTGGAATAGACCCATATTTACTTAATTGAGGTCTACTCAACGCTTCAAATTAACTCTTTCGTCAAAAATCCCCTTGCCCAAAAAAGACGGCCACTCACGACCTACCGCCCTCGCGCTATCGCTCTCGCGGCCTACCGCTCTGGCGCTATCGCTCTCGCGCGCTACCACACAAGCGCGCTCACGCGTTAACGCCCAACCGTCTTGCCTTGAACGGGGTATGTTATAGCCTATTTTCTCCCTGACCAACGCTAGAAGCCTACAAGGCTTTTAGCTAAGCCTTCTCGTCTCGTGCCAACCGGTCAAAACGACTCCCGATATATGGCCGTAATGATGGCATGGGGTTCGGAATCTACCTCGCCGTCGGCGGTGGCCACCGAGCTGCCGTTGACGGTTACCACGAGATTGACTTGGCCGGTCGGGCCGCCGGCGGTATCGTAAAGATCGCCCATCCCAAGGGAGAAGCCCGAGCTAATCACCTCGCTGGAGTCTAGGTTTACAACGGCGGTGGCCACCAGCTTGTCGTTTACCGTAAAGAGGAGATGCGGCCTGGGCGAAGTGGCCGGATCGTAGTTGGCCGCCTCTCGGTAGCGCTCGGCGTAGTCAAAGTCGAGGGACTCGGACTGGAGATGGGCCAGGTTAAAGCGATCCTCGTTTATCTCCACCTCTAAGGGAAAGGTCGGGGCGGTGTCGGAACTGATTATCAACGACGGATGGCCGAGCTCGGGATGAAGCAAGAGCCTCCCCATTAAGGTGGCGATCTTGGCCGAGCTGTCGGCGGCGTTGAAGGCCTCGCGGCCAACGCGGTTGTGGGCGCTAATCGATAGTTCAGTCGTGGTGCTTAACATTATAACGGAGGCCAACAGGCTCATCACTATCATCATAATCAGGGTGAAGGCCAAGATCATGCCTTCCCTGAAGGATTTTTTCTGGCACCCGCCGCCCTCGCCAAAGGGCTCGCGACCGTGCCCTTGGCCCTTTTCGGGCTGGGTTTTGGGCCTGTTATCTGGGCAGTTTATATTTAGCATTGGCGTATTCCTCTTGCCTCCGGTCGGCCTAAAACCAAAGCGGATGGCCGGGCTGGTAATTTTTGGGTTTGGGCCTCCCAGGGCCGCCGGGCGGCCGAGGGTATCTTGGCCGCTCAAGGCCAAGGGTTTAGCTGGGCCGTTAGAAGGCCAAGGCGGTCAAGGCCGCCCAGTGGACGACCGAATGGGGACCGGCGCTGTCCCTCCAGTCGATGACGACCTCGACCTGATGGCTCAGTGTGGTCGGGACTCTTGGGTGGAAGGACACGGTCCTATTGAATATATAATTGGAACAGGCTAAGCCTACGCCCGTGCAGGTTCTGCCCAGCCGGTCGAGGCCGGTCGAGGTTATCGTCCCGGACGACGACTCCGTTTGGAGGGTGGCTTGGCTGAGCGACTTTAGCCGCTCCAACTCGGCCTCAGCCAGGAAGGTGGCCGCCGTGATGTTGTCGGCCAAGTGGGCGCTCTTGAGAGCGTTAACGTGCAACCTGACCACGGCCAAACATCCGAGGGTGAGGACCAATATGGTTATGAGGAGTTCTACCATGGTAAATCCCGACCGGCCAAAACTTCGGCTAAGGAAGCCGCGGCCTTGGCCGGCAAGGCTTAAACAGTCACGGGGGACCGGGCCCAGTCTTGGGCAATGCGCTGAGACGGTCATTTATACGCTCCAAAAACGCTTATAATTATCATAAATAATTAAATAAATCGTTAAACCAACCGACAAGAACGCAAAACCAAGTCGATCGATTTGCCAATAACCCCTGTTGTTTGCGGTAACCGAAAATGGTCCGCCGGAACTGACGGCGCCCGGCTTTAAGACCAAAACCCAGGGTGCCCTCCTTGGGCACCGGCCCAAGGCCCCGGGGCGCTTCCAAGCCCAGGGCTAGATGGTAATCACTTCTTTTTTCGTAACGCACCGGCCCGAGTCCACGCTCAGGGAAACGGTCCAACCGGCGACGTCCGGGCCAGTGGCCGCGGGGTCTCGGAAAAAAAGTTTGAAGGGCTTCGGGTTCGAAAAGACCCGGCTATTGGGCATGAAAATGGCCCAGTACACGCTAGGGTATTCCGTTTCGCCATCGGGGGTGAGGGGGCTGCCAACAATTTCGGCCCAAACCCTTTCATCGTAAACCCTACGATAGTCCGGGTCGTTCTTCCAGCCATTAACGTTGATGCCCACGTAAATCGGCGTTTGGAGGTTTACGACGCAAGAGGGGGCGTTGGCCTTGGCGCAGTTTACGACGACCCTGATGGGCTTTTGGGTGATGGCGGCCAACATGCGGGCTTTCTGGAAAGTCGAGTCGAGAGTTCTGGCTTCAGTCCGGACCTTGGTCGAGGCCTGGTACTTGCTGAAGGCCGGGTAGGCGATGGCGGAGATGATCGCTATAATCCCCAAAGCTACCAAAAGCTCCAAGATCGTGAAGCCGGCCCGAGTCGCCATGGGCGCGTTTGGCTTAAATGACGCTTTCATTATGGGTAATTCCTCAAATAAATAAACTCTGCCAAGTAACTGCGCCGGTTCTTGTCGGTGATGGTCCCGGCATTTCGGTTAAATAGTTTCGGTCTGTATCGCATGGGGCTTCCGTCCCCGTAGCCGGACAGGGCGGTTAAGCCCACCCCGACGACCTTGACCGCGTGGTTGTCGAGAGCGTCGGACCCGATGACCGGATCGTGTTCAAGCATAGCCAGATCCACGACTTGGTCGTCGATGAAATAATAAAGCTGGAGGTCTTCGACGTTGTTGGCCACCACCGTGGCAAAGCCAAAGTCGGCGTTGCCGGTCTTGGAGGAGTCATGGGGGGAAACGAGAAGGCGGTTATTGGCCGCGTCAATGTAATAAGTGTTCAGAACCACGTCCCTTAGGTTGTAGACCGTGGCCCCCACCACGGGAAAACCGGGCGGAAGCCCGTCGGGGGAGGTAAAACGCCCACCGGCCTTGATGTCGATGTTGACGTTAGAGATGGATTCGGTTTCCAGGATGCAGGCGACCGTGCCATTGACCAGGGCGACGATGTCCCCGGGTTTAATGACGTTGTCTTTGATCGTCTCAACCAAAACCAGCCGGTGAAGGGAGTCTTCATAGGCCGAGACTAGGCCCAGAGGCGTCGGGTACTCGACTTCGGACCTAAAGGCGGTAACGGTGTCGGGGAGTTCCGCGCCGCCGTCAACGCCAAATATCGACCGGAACCCCGGTGCCGTCGAGTCGGGGTGGGAGAACCAGCCCGGGGAGTACTCCATGCCCACCACGCCCCCGGTGAACTTTTGCCGGCTGGGAGTCCAGGCCTGGACCAGCTTCACTTCCGGGCCGAGGATTTTAAGGCCGTTGCCGGCCATGCGCAGGTCGCGGCTAAGGAAGTACAGCGCTGCCCTGAGGTTTTGTTGTTGGTGGATGTAGGCGTCCTCGCGAAAATAAGACTGACTATTGAGCGCGTGCAGGGAAAAGGCCACGCCGGCCACCATCATGGCCAAGGCCACCACCACCAAAAGCTCAACCAGGGTCACGCCGGGCCTCAGGGCCGGGGCCGGGCCGGGACCCGTCCGGGAATCTATCGCGCCCATCACTGGTCACCAATGGCCGACGCGTCGCCCCCCCAGGCGTCGGCGACAGTCGCGACTTCAGTCAGGGGCGGCGCCAGCGGCACGGTCTTGGAGCTGGGCTTCCCGCTCATCGATACGTGGGCGGCGCCCTCAAGCCAGGCAACCTCGAACTTCGGGGCCAAATCCCTGGAGTGCTTGGGACAGACCGCTTGGACCGTAAAACCCTTTGAGGGTTTAAAACTCCACATCTTGATGGACCGGAACTCCCGGCAAGTCTTCAGGCCCCAGAGGCCCACGAAATGGTTATAGAATCGAGTTTCCGGGGCGTTGTAGTCGACTACCCTCATAAGGCGCTTGCTGGGCGCCATGGACGACCGCAGGGCGACCAAGTCGGTGACCAAATGGCCCTCATGGTACTCAGCCAGCGGAACCGGTTCCGGCCCGCCAAGCGCCTCGGCCAGCGGCGCCAGCCTAAAGGCCAGAAGGCAAACCAGGGCCACGGCGGCCAAAAGCGACCAAGTGGCGAACAAGACCAAACGGCGGCCCAGCCACCCATTGGAAGTACCGGCCTGGAGCGTCAGAACGGCCTCGCTGGGTTCCGATCCGGGCCTATAGGCCCGGCTCTCCCCGGTCCAGGAACTGCCCGCCTCCCGGCCCAAGCCCCCCCAAGTTTGGCCCCTGGCCGGCCCGGCCACCGCCCGCCGGTGTCTCACGAAAGGGGCGTGCCGTATGGGCTGGGGCGGCAAGGCGAGAAAATCCTCCCCGGGGCGCTTAAAACGCTCCCGACAAAAGGGGCACCGCAACCAAGCCTTGGGAAATTGCTTCAAGTAGGCGAGATTTTTCCCGCCCAGCTTTAGCTTATTTCGGCAGCGGGGGCAGTCGATAGTTATAAAATCTTGTGTCATCCGGTTATCCTTCAACCCGTCAGAGTCAAGAATTATTGCTCAAGACGTTACTGTCAAACGTTAAAATCAATTAACAAATGATAGTTCGGGACTAATTCGCGTCTAACGCGCTCGCAATTTGCCTCCGGGCGAAACAGTCCCACTTAACGGCCGGCCTTCTCAGCCATCCAACCCAGCCGCCCAGCCGCCCAGCCGCCCAGCCGCCTGGCCACAGTCTAGGTTTTGTACGCCGGCCTTCCCAGCCTCCGGACCAAAGTCTAGGTTTTGTACGCCGGCCTTCTCGCCCAGCTTGCCACCCGGCCCGCCCAGCCGCCTGGCCAAAGTCTAGGTTTTGTACGCCGGCCTTCTCAGCCAGCCAGCCACCCGGCCCGCCCAGCCTCCGGGCTAAAGTCTAGGTTTTGCGCGCCGGCCTTCTCAGCCAGCCCGCCACCCGGCCCGCCCAGCCTCCGGGTTAAAGTCTAGGTTTTGCGCGCCGGCCCTGTTGGCTTACCCAAAAAGTCGAATTATTTTCGTGACCAATAATCTATTTAAATCGATACCAGGATAAAAAAAGTAAAATATCGTCAAAAACGAAAATTTCCATCCTTGATTCTATTAATTCTGCTAATTATCTTTCTATGAACAGGGTATTTATACCTTGATTTACCCTTCTTGGCCATCCTTGGGCTTAGCTCCGATATGGCTTTATCCGTTATAATTCCTTAACACTTTATTTTCCAAATGGTTATCATTATTTAGGGTTGCCCTAAAAAAGGTACAGTATCACTTTAGGTTTGATTGCGTATTTTTGTTAGGCAATGGCTTAATTTTACGATAAATCAGTATCTTAAAATTCTGCAAATATTTTTGACTGTTACTCTAAAATTTCAAATTTGCCATCAAAAAAATTTTTTTTACTATATTCCGATAGTTACAAGCTTTGAAAACAAATAAAAGAATACGTAACACCTATGAAAAAACACATGGGATAGTTACTCGATAAGTAGAGACACGGAGATAGTTGGCATGAATGTTGACGTGTGTTTTGACTAATTCGAGAAAAGACCGTAGATTTGAACCACTAAATTTACTAACTAATTAAACCAATATAATATTATTGTGTTCTTATTCTAAAAATCATTCGCCAAAGGATAAAACAAACCCCTTTAGGCTGGGAATCTTGTAAAATACCATTATAGATTCCGAATATAATTATTCCTCCCTTTCAGTTCGCAAAGTAAGAGGGAAAACCTTGACAGTTTGCTGCCGAGCAGGCTACCCAAAAAAGGCAGTTTTAACTGTTGGCTTCATGTGAGGACTAGTAACTATAGACAACCAATTGTAAAACTGACAATGGCAAAAACCAGACCGACCAAGCAAAACCGGCCCAGCTAAAGCTATTGAATTCAAACATTTCCAAGTAGTATTACTAAAATTTTCTGTACGTTAATAATGATCGATCGGTAAAAACCCCTAAACTCGCTAGAGTCTGAAATTTTCACTTTTAATTCCGCACTGTTATTGAACCGGTCTAGACAAAAAGGGGGTTTTTTCGCCTTGATTAATAATATCTTGAAATTACAATACCAAACTTGACCTGGGATGTCAAATAATTATTCTCAACTGCTTTGGAAAAATTGTTTGGCAAAAAAGAATCCTATAATGCGCCGATTTAAATTTATTAAAATTTAATCGATAAATCATATTTTTAGGCGTAATCTTTACAACTAATTTATGTAACCATATAGCAAAAATTTTATACCCTTCCTAAGGCCCTTTCCTGGTCTTATGCAAGACCTTCCCGAACCTTTTCAGACCCTCCCCGGCGCAATCCCCCCCCACCAACGTCTTCCTTTACTGACTTGGCCGGCATCTTGCGCTTGGCAGGCTTACGCCTCGTCGGAGGCCCAACAATTCGTTCCGGCCAGGGGTTACGGCAATACCCCATTCCAACTCGGCGGCGCCTGGCTTCGTTCCGGCCAGGGGTTACGGCAATAACCTATTCCAACTCGGCGGCTCCTGTCTTCGTTTCGGCCAGGGGTTACGGCAATAACCTATCCCAACTCGGCGGCGCCTGGCTTCGTTCCGGCCAGGGGTTACGGCAATAACCTATTCCAACTCGGCGGCGCCTGACTTCGTTCAGGCCAGGGGTTGCGGCAATAACCTATCCCA
>JAIRNQ010000347.1 GCA_031257955.1 Deltaproteobacteria bacterium
GGTATGGTCGCCGCCGCTAAGGTCGCCCCGGGTATGGTCGCCGCCGCTAAGGTCGCCCCGGGTATGGTCGCCGCCGCTAAGGTCGCCCCGGGTATGGTCGCCCCAGGTAAGGTCGCCGCCGCTAAGGCCACTACTGAAAGGTCACGATTGCAAGGTCGCGACCGGAAAGCCCTCGCCCAAAACGCGAATTGTGGTGACCCGTTGGCCTTTCGCGGTGGCGTCAGACGCGCCCGTGTCGGGAGGGGTGGCGGCTAACCAGCCAAAACTATGGTCCCGCCGCCGATGACCACGTCGCCTTGATACATGACCGCCGCTTGGCCCGGGGCCACGGCTTTTAGGGGCTGTCGGAACGACACCTTAAAAGTGCCGGCGTTTAAGGGTTCCACCAGGGCCGGGGTTTCCGTTTGTCGATACCTGACTTTGATCCCGGCCTCAAAGGGCTTGGTGGCCGGCTGCCCAGAAATCAGGCTGACGTCGGTTAAGAGGGCCCAATCCGAGTAAAGTTCGTTCTCGCCGCCCACGGTAACCGTGTTTTCGTTCGGTTCCAAGCGGATCACGTACATGGGCATGGGGGCGTGTAGGCCCAAGCCCCGGCGCTGGCCGACCGTGTAATGGTGAATGCCCAAATGGCGACCCAGCTTCTGGCCCTGAACGTTTATTATGTCGCCAGGCTTATCCTTTACCCCAAACTCTTCCAGGAAAAGATCATAACGACCGTTACGGACAAAACAAATGTCCTGGCTTTCCGGTTTTTTGGCCGTAACTATTCCACTTTTGGCGGCAACGGCCCTGATTTCTTCTTTTAAGTAATTACCCAAAGGAAACAAAGTCCTGGAAAGCTCTTCCTGGTTCAGCCCGTAAAGAAAATAACTTTGATCTTTTACCGGGTCCTTGGCTTTTTTTAATTGAAAGAGACCAGTCCGTTCGTCCAATTCAATCTTGGCGTAGTGACCGGTGGCCATTTTTTCGCAGCCCAAGAGGGTGGCCCTTTCGAAGAGGGGCCCGAACTTAAGGCGACGGTTACAGTCCACGCAAGGGTTGGGCGTCTGGCCCCTGACGTAGGCCCGGACGAAGGGCTCGACAACTTCTTTCCTGAAAAGATGGCTGAAATTATGGACCTGGTGATCGAAGTTGAGTTTTTGAGAGACTGAGCGGGCATCGACGATGTCAAGGAATGAACAGCAGGATCGGCCCGAGGGACTGATTAGGCCAAAGGCGGAGTCGTTTTCGTCGGCGTCCACCAACTTCATGGTAACGCCCACCACCCGGTGCCCCAACCCTTTTAAAATCAAGGCCGCGGCGGAACTGTCAACCCCGCCGCTCATGGCCACCAAGATCCCTCCTGGCGATCTCGACTCGACTAAGCGCATGTCAGGCCTTTCCGAACTTGAGTTTATCCATGGCCCGATAGCGGAAGTACAGATAAGTGTCGAAGGAAACCATGGCCATGTTGATGAGGTAGAAAATAGCCACGTAGTTGACGGTGTTGCTTACCACCTTGGCCAAGAGGCCAAAGGCGTAGCCTATGATTACGATAATCAAAAAAACCGGGGTCCGGCCGCGACTGGATTTAACCCGGAGACTGTTCAGGATGTTGGCCGGCCAAGCCAATCCGAAGGAGACCAGCATGCAGCTTTCGAAAAAATTAGCGAGGTTATTCATTTTTGTTTACGACGGGCGTACCAACTTTCATATTGATATTTCGCGGCTGGTGACAAGCCCGGCTTTAAACCGTAACGCCGCGAACGGAAAATGTCACAATGATCTTTACCGGCAGTGCTTTCCAAACCCTTAAACCATACGGCTTATCGGGAATGGTTGTCAAAGATCTAAACCACAAACCTTATCGGTAATTGTTTCAAAGCCTTAAACCATACGGTTTATCGGGAATGGTTGTCAAAGATCTAAACCACAAGCCTTATCGGTAATTGTTTCAAAGCCTTAAACCATAGGGCTTATCGGGAATGGTTCCCAAAGACCTAAACAACAAGCCTTTTCAATAATTGTTCCGAAGCCTTAAACCATACGGCTTATCGGAAATGGTTACAAAGATATAAGTTACAAGACATATCGGTAATTGTTCCGAAGCCTTAAACCATACGGCTTATCGTCACTGTTTTCAAAAATGCGTAAATTATATGGCTTACCGGGCGCGTTTTCCAAAGCCTTAAGCCTCTAGCCATTGCAGACAAGGCACCGGGGCCCAATCTTTGTAGTTTGCACCAAACTCTTAGGCGATATTCAACGCTATGGAGTTATGTTAAAAAAGTCGCTAGTCTACCACTTCACCTTCGGCGTTCGGAAGCCATGGACCTCCCCATTTTATTTTAACGCCCGATTCCTTCAACGGTGCCGCCAGGCGAACGGGGTCGCTAAAGTCAAAGTGAACGGCGCCACCGCAGTCGGCGAATAATTTTTCTAGCTCGGTTTTGTTTTCGTTAGGTGCCAACAGGACATTATAGGTAATTAAGTCCCAACTGGCCTTTACGTTTTTTTCGTCCGGGGATTCCAGCCAGCCAAGAAGGATATTTCTGTCTAAAAGATCCTCGGCGAGAACGGCGAGGGCTTTAAAGGAACCGACGTCATCGGGCACGAAAAAATCGGCAAAATTCAGCTCCTTGCCTTGGTTGATGAATTGATTGGCCAGGTCAACGATTTCACCGATCACAAACGGTGGTGCAAAATCTTCACCAATATTCGCGTAGGCCAAGTCTATGGCCCTCAGCAAACTGTCCCAGTAAACCTGTTCGTCGCAGCTATCTTGCGCCCTTTCTCCACCCTTGGAGAGGTATCCCCTTAATTTTTCGAGGCTCGATTTGGAATTCCTGGTAACCGCGTTGACGATGGCCTCCATGCTTTTCCAAATTGTCGAGTTCGCGGAAAGGGGCCGCACTGGGATCTTAGCCGGTTTAGGCTTAGCGGCTATTTTGATCATATTTTCCAGGTCAAAATCAAACCAAGCGTCATAGGCGCCTCCGTAATTTGTAAGGGCCTTTTTCAATTTCAGTAGATTCTGTTCCGTGAGGGAGGTAAGTAAATAGGGATTTTTTAAACCCACGATGCGTATCGCGACGGTATGTGTGCTTTTGCATTGATTTAATAACGAATTAAGCCTTTCTTTGGCTGTCAAGAGGTCTTGGCCGGCGAACGCCTTGCTTACGTCAACGCTGAATATTGGCACGAGAACTTCGTCTACGATATATTTCCATAACGCGATATGCCCATGGTTCTTTTTCAACCAAAGGTTAATCAAATCAGTTATTGATTGGGAACCCGTGATGATTATAGCTATTTTCTCAACGGCTTTGTGAGGGTCTTCATCCGGCTTATTAAAAAACATGGCGATCACACCGTAATACTATTTAGTTTAGCGGAAACACCTTCCCGCCGTAACCAACCATACCCTCTTTGACATAATTGTCGCATAAGGTGATTATCAAAGTCAAGTTCAGTCCACTCCGGGAAAAGCCTTAGAAATATACTTAAATATGTGTTCGCGCCTTCGTCCCAATCAGACCACCCCGGGAACTCATATTCCCAGTCAAAATCCCAACGGACAATTTTGCTGTCGGAAGTGGAGGTAAAGGCGAAACCATCGTCGGGCGAGAGTTCGATAGTATCCCCCATCTGGTAAACGTTCAAGAGGGTCTGGCCCATTAATCGCGCTCGGGCGCGAATGTCATAGACTGCGAGGGTGTGGCTGGAGAAGTTGGTTTCTTCCAAGACCAGGATAAAAGCGCCGTCGGCGGTGTAACGAACTGGCCCAGTGGACTCTAGCTTACCTGAGAAATGATCCGCAAATAAATCGGCGTGTTTGCCGCGCCGCTCTAATTTATAAAACGAAACCCCAACCCCTCCCGAAGCAAGCATTTTGCCGTCCGGCGAGAAACTTGGGATTACTGACGCTTTGTGGG
>JAIRNQ010000270.1 GCA_031257955.1 Deltaproteobacteria bacterium
CTTTGCTGGCCATCCTGGTCACTACCCCTACCCGTCCGAGGCCAGCGGGGCCTTCCCGCGCGTTTTAGGGGCATTGCTGGCCATCCTGGCGACGACCCTAACCCCGTCCGAGGACAGCGGGGCCTTCCAGCGCGTTTTAGGGGCATTGCTGGCCATCCTGGCGACGACCCTAACCCCGTCCGAGGGCAGCGGAGCCTTCCCGCGCGTTTTAAGGGCATTGCCGGCCATCCTGGCCTACCCTACCCGTCCGAGGTCAGCGGGGCCTTCCCGCGCGTTTTAGGGGCATTGCCGGCCATCCTGGCGACGACCTAACCCCGTCCGAGGACAGCGGGGCCTTCCCGCGCGCTTTTGGGGCATTGCCGGCCATCCTGGCCACAACCCTACCCGTCCGAGGCCAGCGGGGCCTTCCGGCGCGTTTTAGGGGCATTGCTGGCCATCCTGGCGACGACCCTAACCCCGTCCGAGGCTCGATGGGCCGTCGAGCCGTCGTGGACCCTTGCCATTCCTCCGTTTATCCTTTTCATGACCCACCTTAGCCATTTCAGGCTTCTTTTAATCAGTTGAGTTAAAAAACCTAAAATATCTAACTATTGTAATCATTTACTTTTTTAGACCCGATGATAGCCAGGGCTTGATAATGACACAAGGTGACTCATCTACAATGAAAAAAGTTATTAGTCGGCTTAATCGCCTTTAGCGTTCGGCAAGGTTGCGGTTAAACACCGCCAAAAAATACACAGGGTCCAACAAATTAAAGGTCACTTTAGGATCGCTAATGAGGTAATTCTGAACGAATAGCGCCACGAGCGAGTCGACCATATAGGGATCCTTAGTTTGAAGTATGGTATCGAAAATGGTTTTGGCCAACTCTTGTCGTTTCCGGGGAATGGAGGCCAGGCTCTCCCTTAACAACTTTTTATCGGGCCTGGACGGTTTAAAATTTTTATATCGCGCCAGTATGGCGATTATGGCGATTGGGCACAGGGCCCCGGTGACCACCGACATGCTTGGCAAACCCCTCGCCTTCAAGTCATGAATCAAACCGCTCCAGCCAAGGACGTCATCGGGTGCCCGATAGACCCCTAGCAATTTGCAAGGCCCGGTTATGGTTAACGCCGCCGCCACGTAAAGCCGGAGGTCTTTATGCGGCCCGCGTTGTCTAATCTGGACCTTGTCCAGCCAGATAGCGTGGTAGCTCAGTCGCGACAGATCTCTTTTAAGCCACTTATCGTACCTGGCCATAAAGGTACGGCTCAACCAATGGCTCAAACGTTTTTTGTTGCAGCCGGTAAATACGTCCATAAGATGGTCCTTCGCGTCGGCAAAATCCCCCGTGGCCAAGCCTTCGATAAACCTCCAGGCCAGGGAAGCGTCGTAACTGAGCTTCGTTGTCATGTGATTGGGAAGCACTTTGGATTTATATTCGACTAAAGGAAGTGCTTTGGGGGCTCTGTTATTGATGATCGGCACAGAACACCTGACAGTCCCTACGGCGGTCTTGACGCGTTGGATCCGGGTTTTCTTGGTGAGCACAAACCTATAGAGGCCACTATCGGTGCGCTGTTTGATGTTTTCCCGGAGGAAAGAGGCCGCTTCGGCCCGGACGCTAAGGTTCAACGCTTCCTGTAGCCATGTGAGTTCAATCTTTCTCAACAGATTTGGGCCAACCATGCACGGCGCTTCATTGATTATATTATCCATAAAGTATCCTTTAGTTTTAACTATAGCCGTAAAATTGTTATTTAATTATTAAAAAATTGTGAACTTTCAATCTAGATAAAAAAATAATTTTATGCCCCAATATATCAATTTGAACCAATTATATTTTTTCTCTAAAAAGTTAGGCCTGAACTAGGCCAGCGGGGCCGTACTGAGCGTTCCAAGGGCCTTCATGGGCTTCCTGGCAACCTAACCCCGTCCGCGGCTCGTTGGGTCGCCGTCCTGGGCACCTTCATGCCCCACCTGAAGGATTTCCTGGCTAGCTTGGGGGCTTTCCTTACCAGCTTCGGAGCCGTCCCGCACGCTTTTATGCCCCGCCTTAAAGCCTTCCTGGCCAGCCTGGGGACTTTCCTTACCAGCTTGGGTGCCGACTAGGCCAGCGGGGGCCGATTCTGTTTCTTCCTTGGGCCGCTTGGGCTTGACGTTGATCTTTCGCTGGCAGGCGGCCACGCCTTTATGGACCCAAATACCAATGGCCTGGGCGGCTAAATCCAGCGCCCCGTCGATACCCTCAAGCTCGTCTTGATCAAAGCTTGAGAGAACATAAGGTGCGTAATCTCCCCCAAAAAACCCTTTTTGTGGCCTCCCAATACCTACCCTTAAGCGATCGAACTCTTCTCCTATCTCTTCAATGATGGATATAAGCCCATTGTGTCCACCACTTCCACCACCCGAAGTAACCTTAAGTTTGCCTACCGGTATATCCATATCATCATGTATAACCAATAAATTTGTGCTGTTTTCCTTATAAAAGTTCAGAAGATCCCTTGCCGCTTGCCCAGAGTTGTTCATGTAAGTCTGGGGCCAAGCCATGATGATCCTTTGCCCCTCGAAATGGGCCTTGCTGATCAGGCTACGACCGGTTCTGGAGGGGTCGGAGAAGTTTCTGACTTTGACAAAGGTGGCCAAGGCCATGTAGCCTGCGTTGTGGCGGGAGTTCTGGTATTGCTTGCCGGGGTTGCCAAGCCCCATAATGATTTTGAACCCATGTCCCACTTCGCCCCTCCCCAGGCACCGGCCACAACCGATACCGAATAGTGAAGAATTGTACTTCAATTTTAATGGATATTCAAAGCCCAGTTAGCCAAAGGCCCATAGGGACCCATCCACACGGAAGGGTCCTTTCCGCCACGGTCAAATTGTCATTATATTTCTTTGACCTATCAAGACTCGAGGATACTGGTGTTTGTATAAAATTTCTGGCAAGATGTTAAAAGATAAACCAGGAGCTTTAATTTGACGGTTGATTTATGGTTTTTTCTGATTTAGAATAAAATTAGCCCTGAACGCTGGTAGGACGAAATTCCTCCCCAGTCAAGGAATTGGTTTTGCCCCACCAAGGCGATTTTTTCGATATCGGTTCGGCCAAACCGGATCTTGACCGGTACGGCTAATATCGTTCCTTGGTTTTACGCTACAAACTATCGTTTCCCTTGGTTTTGACGCTCAGCCGTTAAACCACCGTCGGAGTTAACTGATGAAAAAACATGTGTGTATAGTCTGTGGGTATGTCTATGACCCCGCAGTCGGAGATCCCGATAACAGTGTCGCCGCCGGCACCGATTTCGCCAAAGTGCCACACGACTGGACCTGTCCCGTTTGTGGGGCCGGCAAGGATCAATTCGACGTCCAGGGTTAAGACTCCCGCGCCCGGGCGATAAACCCGGCGCGAACCACGGGTAACTTTTATCCGCGGGTACCGGCCTTCGCCGCGAGGGCTGGCACCCGCCATGTGGGAGTTCGGATGATATACCCTTTCAACGCTTGGGATGCCTTTAAAATCGCCGTCAACATGGAAGAAAATGGCCTAAAGTTCTACAAGGCCGCGGCCAAAAAATTCTCCGGCCCGATAGCCGACCTTTTCAACTCGTTGGCCCAGGAGGAAGAGATCCACAAATCCATTTTTACCCGGTTTCTGAATGGACTGCCCAAAGAGCAAACCACGCTCTACGACCCCGACAATGAGACCGATGACTACCTCAAGATGATGGCCGACATCCACGTTTTTAAGAACGATCCGGAGAACATCGACAAGCTCATGGAAGGCGTGGCCACCGTCGAGGACGCCCTCAAGCTGGCCATGTCTTTCGAGAAGGACTCCATCGTTTTCTTCGTCCAGCTCAAGAACGCCTCCGATAACCTGTCCGACGAGGTTTCGGTCGATCGTTTGATCTTGGAAGAGGCTAAGCACCTTCGTAAATTATCCAGGATCTTTAACAACCAGAAGTCTAAATAAATAGACTGATTGCATCAATCATGGCCCTTCGGGGCCATGTTTTTTGTTCAACTCTTAAATGTTAAAACCCAAAAATTAATTTCTCTTGTAATATATCTCAATATAATACAATAAATTAATTTTTCACTCATACTTCTTTTCTTGGAGCGCTTTTATGCAGCCGATTAAAATTACCGATACCGTCTACTGGGTAGGCGCTGTCGACTATGATATCCGTGATTTTCATGGTTACCTGACTCCCAGGGGAAGCACCTACAACGCTTACTTGATAGTCAACGACAAGAAAATCACCTTAATTGACACCGTCAAACATGGTTTTGAGGACGAACTCCTTAGCCGAGTCTCGAAGATCGTGGATCCCAAGAAAATCGATCAGGTCGTTTCCAATCACGCCGAGATGGATCACTCTGGCGGCCTGCCGGAGGTCCTTCGCCATATCGGCATCGAAAAACCCGTCTACGCCAGCTCCATGGGCGTCAAGAACCTGGGAGGCCAACTTAAAGGCTCGGGGCTCAACCTCAAGCCAGTCGAAGCCAAGCTCGACGTCGGCGAGGATTTGATCTTCCTGGAGACCCGGATGATCCACTGGCCGGATAGCATGTTTAGCTTCCTGCCGGGCCAAGGGGTTCTCTTTTCCCAAGACGGCTTTGGCATGCACCTGGCTTGCCCCGAACGTTTTGACGATCAAATCCCCGAGGAGACCTGGGGCCCGTTGGCCCTGAACTACTTCACCAACATCCTTACGCCTTACACGGTCCAGATCTCCAAAATTTTGGAGAAGGTCGTGGCCGATGGCCTTGCCGCCCAAATCAAGATCATCTGCCCGGATCACGGTTTCGTCTGGCGCCAAAATCCCGGCCGAATCATCGAGGTCTACTCTCAATGGGTCCAGCAGAAACCCCGCCACAAGGCGGTGATAGTCTTCGATACCATGTGGCATTCCACGGAGTTCATGGCTCGGGTCCTTACCGACTATCTAGCCTCCCAGGGCATCGAGACCCACTACAATAGCTTGAAGAACAAGCACCGCTCGGAAGTGGCCACCGAATGCTTCGAAGCGGCGGCCATCATCATCGGCACCCCGACCATAAACAACCAGCTCTTCCCGTCAGTCTCCGATTTCATAACCTACATCAAGAGCCTGAAGTTCAAAAACAAGATCGGCGCCGCCTTCGGTTCCTACGGCTGGAGTGGAGAGGGGGCCAAATTGGTCCAGGCCGAACTTAAGGCCATGGGCTACACCGTCCCCTGCGATGAGGTCAGGTACCAGTGGGTCCCCCAGGAGACAGACTTGGATCCCATTAGGGCCCTTGGCAAGGTCTTGGCGGACGAGATCAAAAAACTGTAAGCCGTGAGGCGTCCGATTCCGGCCGGGCCGCCGTTAGGCCGCGCCCGGCCCCCCAGACGGCAAGCCGTCTTCAGCCGGTCCCAAATCGGCCCTAAACTAAAAGTGAGGCCATCGTGAGCCGCCAAAAGGCTCCGGCCAAAACCAACGCCGCCAGGATTCTTGACGATCTGGGGGTGGCCTATTCCATGGTCACCTGCCGTGTCGATGAGTCCGACCTCTCGGCCGAAACGGCGGCCAAGCTTCTGGATCTCCCTTTGGAGATGGTCTATAAGACCATTCTCTTAAAGGGGGATCCGCTGGGCCTTATGGAAGCTTGCCTTCCGGCCGGCACCGAGCTGGACCTAAAGGCCCTGGCCAAAGCGGCCTCCCAACGCTCCGTCTCCCTGGTTCCCCTCAAAGACCTCTTCCCCCTTACCGGCTACCAACGGGGCGGCTGCTCCCCCTTGGGCGGACGTCGCCACTTTCCCGTCTTCCTACACGAAGCCGCGACCAATCTGGACAAAATGGCCATCAACGCCGGGGCCAGGGGTATCATGCTTGTGCTTAGCCCCACCGATTTTATCGCCGCCACCCAAGCCACCCTGGCCAAGGTAGCCCGGCCAAAAGCTTAACCGCCCGTCGCTGACCCCCGTTACCCCGACGCAACCCATCATTCGACAATCTTTTTCCATGAAACTAGATTAACCAAATCAACACTCATCCTCCTATGAGTTTAATCAAAATTATGTCTTTACCATCTTTTCAATAATCCGCACGGACTAAGCCTCCCAAAATTCTTTCCTGGTACTGGGCACAACTTGAGCCTTCAAGCCAAGCTTTGGTCATAGACCGGACTTAGCTTTTCAGAGGGTACCTCGAAACCCGGCAGAACCAAAGCATAAGGGCCAACCTAAAGCAAAGACCGGACTTAGCCTGCCCAGCGGCAAACATGGCCGTTGTCACAACTTGAGCTTTCAAACCAAGCCTTAAGCATAGACCGGACTTAGCCTGCCCAGCGGCAAGGATGGCCGTGGTCACAACTTGAGCTTTCAAACCAAGCCCAGGTCATAGACCGGACTTAGCCTTCCAGACGGTTCATTGGGCCGTGGCAGCTCCAAAGCTATCGGGCAGCCATAAGGCAAAGACCGGACTAAGTCTACCAAGCGGCAAGCATGGCCGAGCTCGCAACTTGAGCGTTCAAGCCAGGCCTTGGTCAAAAGCCGGACTCTATGGGTCTTGGGAGCAACAATCCCTGCCGCCTTAAGCGGCCAAGCCTGTTGGGCTCTAGTTCTCGGTTCTATCTTGAGTTCGGAACTGTCGGGGCAAAGCTTAAGGCCTTAACCCTGGCCCAAGGCCAGAACCCAAAAGAGGCGATAACGTAGCGAGAACGCTTTTCCCCTAAACGGTAGAACGATTATTTCGGGATCATTTTAACGCGCTTGTATAAGACTTATCTCTCCCGCTCAAGCCGCGCCTGGATAAAAACGCGACTTGGGAATTGTAGGGCCAACCCTATATTTCGGACCAGCCTTGAGGCAAATACCGAATTTAACCTGCCCAGCGGCAGGCATGACCGTGGCCACAAGTTGAGCGTTCACGCCAACACTTGGTCATAGACCGGACTTAGCCTTCCAGACGGTTCATCTAGCCGTGGGCAGATCCAAAGCTATCGGGCCAGCCTTGGGCAAAGACCAAACTTAGTCTACCGAGCGACAAGCAGGGCCGAGGTCGCAACTTGAGCGTTCAAGCCAGGCCCAGATCAAAGGCCAGACTCTTTGGGTCTTGCGGCAACAATCCCGACCGCCTTAAGCGGCCAAGAGCGTTGAGCGTTGGGCATTAGTTCTCGCTTCTATCTTGGGCTCGCAACTTTCGGGGCAATGTTTAATGCCTTAACCCTGGCCCAAGGCCAGAGAACCCAAAAGAGGCGATACAGTTGCGAGAACGTTTCCTCCCAAAACGGATGAACGATTATTTCGGGATCATTTTAGCGCACTGGTGTGGGACATACCTCTCGGGCTCAAGCGGCGCCTGGATAAACACGCGACTTGGGAATGTTGGGGCCAACCCTTTCGGGGGTTTTGGCCTCGGTTTGTTTATGGCTCGTCGCGCCCGTGGGGTATCCGGACAAAACTGGACAAAAGCCAAACGCCTGGGCGCGGGGGGTTATTGGTCATTCGGGATACGAACGGGCGAACTTGAAGGCACAAGTAAGGTCTGGCTGGGGCATTTCGGCCCATGGATCCCGCGGGGATCCGTAGGTCTCTCACGGCGACGGGCCCAGGACCCAATCCAGTATGCCCAGCCGTACGTCATGGGCCAAGCGTAGTACCAAGGAATGGGCCTTAAGTCTTGGATCGTGCCTTGGGGAGTCGCGGGATCGCCAACGGGGCATGGACGGAAGGATAGTGCGGCGGCTTAGAGGTTCGGTCAGAAAGCCAATAACCGCACTGGGTTGAAAGAAAGGACTGGTAGCCGGAGTGCCATTGCTGGCCCGTAAGGCACTCGCCTCGACCCAAGGCCAGCGAGAAACGAAAAGAGCCCCATCGTCAGGGTTCTGAACTAGCCGGGTTAGCCGGGTTAGCCGGGCTAGCTTTGTTAGCCAAGCTGGTCGGGGTGGGCTGACTGTGACGAGTGGGCCGGTTGGCTGGGATGGGGATTTGTCGAATTTGCTCACGGTTACAGCGGCCAAGGAGGCGTTGTGTCCCGTGGGGTCGAAGCCAAGCCAAATAGGCCACTCTGTGTGGAGCTTTGGGGGGAGGTTTGAGGGATGGTTAGTAAGGCCCACTCCCGCCGTTAAGGGGGTGCCGAGATTAAGAACAGGG
>JAIRNQ010000313.1 GCA_031257955.1 Deltaproteobacteria bacterium
CCGTCGGGGGCGCCTTGGGGACCCCCGTCGAGAGCGGGATCGGGAAAATCGTCCAGGGGCAGCACGAAGACCTCGACCCGTAAGCCTTCGGGGCAAACCTTTACCTCCAGGGCTTCTCCTTCGCTGGTCACCATAAGGTATAGACGGCTTTCCGGCGGTTTAACTCTGACGGTCACGCCACGTTCTTTGGCGGGAACCTTGACGGAAACCCGGGGCAGATTGGAGTTGCTCATAGACAGAGACCTTGGCTGGAGTGTCGCGGGCTTGGCCGGAGGCTCACCCTTAAGCTCTTATCGGCTTTCTGGGGGTTTTCTTGAAGTCGTGACGGCCCAATACCCCTTAAGAACCAAAAAGCCGCGATTTTAAGGACCTTATCCGTCCCCAAAAAATTGGCCCAGCTTAGCCGGTTATACTACGTCAAGTGAACATTTGACTCAGTTTACAATTCAATCTGGAAGTTAGTTAAGTGTTTTAAATAGAATATAACCACAGCCGATCATAGTTAATAAAATTATTTAACCTTAGTTAGCCTTGTATATGGACAATAAAAATCGCCCTCATAAAAATATTATAGACTAACCTTACCGCCCATGGATAAGATTAGTCTAGTTTAGGTTAGCTTTTGGCACCAAAAGCTCTCGGTGGCCAGGGCCGGCTACCCGGGGCCCGCCGGCGCCGGTTAGCAGAAGTCGCCCACGTCCAAGAGCTTAATGAGGTTGGTGGTGCCGCTGACCTGAAGCGGGAGGCCGCAGGTGAGAAAGACCACGTCGCCTTTCTTGGCCAGCTGGTTTTTTACCAAAAACTCGCTGGCGTACTGCTCGATCTGGAGGATGGAGTCGCAGGCCGGGATGACGGCCGGGATGACGCCCCAGGAGAGGGTGAGCTGACGATAGGTGGTGTTGCGGGAGGTCATACCGATAACCGTGACCGGCTGCCGGTTGTGGGAGACCAAGCGGGCCGTGGAGCCTCCGTGGGTCAGGGCCACAATGGCCTTGGCTTTCTGGTCGCGGGCCAGGATGGCCACGGCTTTGGTGATCGAGGCGCCCATGCGTTCCAGGCGATCGTCATGCTCTTCCTTTAGGAAATCCTCATAGTCGATACTGGGCTCAACTTTTACGGCCACCCGATCCAGCATCTGGACGGACTCCACCGGGTATTGGCCGGAGGCCGTCTCGTCGGAAAGCATGACCGCGTCGGTCCCGTCCAGTATGGCGTTGGCCACGTCGGTTACCTCGGCCCTGGTCGGCCGGGGGCTAGACACCATGGAAGCTAACATTTGGGTGGCGGTGATAACCAGCTTGCCGCGACGGCGGGCGGTCTGAATAAGGCTTTTCTGGATCATGGGCACTTCTTCCAGGGCCATCTCCACGCCCAAATCGCCTCGGGCCACCATCAAACCGTCGGCCACGTCCAGTATCTGTTCCAGGCGAAGGAGGGCCTGGGGCTTTTCGATCTTGGCGATCAGGAGCGGGGGGCTACTGGAGCGGTTGATTAATTCCTTAATTGGTTTAAGGTCGTCCTCATGGCGCACGAAGCTCATAGCCACGAAATCCACCCCGGCGTCCAGCCCGCAGATAAGGTCGCTCTTGTCCTTGTCGGTAAAGGCTTTGATCCTTAGATGTGAGTCGGGGAGGTTAACGCCTTTATGGGCGCTGATGTCCCCGCCGGTCAGGACCTCGGCCCGCAAGGCGTCACCGTCGACGCCCAAAATCTTAAGCTCCAATCGACCGTCGGCCAGAAGGATACGGCTGCCCTCGCTCACGTCTTCCAAGAGGTACGGGTAGTTGACGGTCAGCGTATCTTTATCGCTGTCGTCGTTTCCGTAGATCAGGCGAATGCGCTGGCCGTTTTCCAGGCGTCGCTCGCTAATGGCCCCCAGCCTAATCTTGGGCCCGGAAAGATCCTGGAGGATGCCCACTTCCCGGCCTTCTTCGGCGGCCAGTTTGCGGATCAGGGCTATGGCCGCCCGGTGGCTGTCGTGGTCGCCGTGGGAAAAGTTCAGCCTGGCCACGTTCAAACCGGCCTTGATCATGGCGCCCAATATTTCCGGCGAAGACGAAGACGGGCCGATGGTGGCCACGATTTTTGTTTTCCTGGTGCAATGCGAATCTATCATCGATAATCCCTCTATGGGCCCAGGGCCGCCGCCGGGCGCGGCTTAGGGCGTTGGTATGACATTGTTGGCGAGTGGGCTAGTTTATAAAATACCCGCCCAGACAATAATAGCCCAAAGCCTAAAATTTCTCCACCACGACCACATTTTTTGCCACACTCCCCTACGGGCCTCATGCGGTCGGCCCGACGATCGTCCCGGCCTGGCTTAACCGCGGCGCGGCCAAACCCTAAGCGCCATAAGCTGGGAACCGGCGCGTTTGGGGTTAAAATCATGTATAATGGGCCCGGCTGGGCGCTTCGCTCCCGCCCCTCTCCCACCCCTTTCCATCAGTTACGAGACTTAACGCTTATGACGCCACCATCGCCAATATCCGCCCGCCTGGGCCGGGAAGGCCAAGGCCCCGGCCTCGGCCGCCGAGCCTAAACCATGCGCCGGGAACCGAGATTCACCAAGGCGGCCATAGTGGCCTGGGCCAGGGACGAAGGCATGGACAACCTGACCTCGTGCGCCCTGGAGGAGGCCCTAAGTCCGGTGGCCGATCGCCTGAGGCTACCTAAGGGGATATTGGCCTCCATGACCGGAATCAACCGCCGGCAACTGTATCCCTCCGACTGGGCCCCCAGCCGGGCCTCGATCCGGGCCGCCGAAAAGCTCTTCGGCAAAGGATTGGACCGGACGCTCATCGACACGGTCTTTTCCACTTCCGTGGGGCGGGATTTTTTGGAACCCTCCATGGCCTCGGCCATCCAAGCGGCCCTGGGCCTGGGCCCCGAAGTTAAAAGCCTGGATCTGGGAAGCGCCTGCCTGGGCTTCGTCGACGGGCTGGAACTGGCCGCCCTTAAAATTGAGGCCGACCTTTCCGAATACGTTCTGGTGGTGGCCGGCGAAAACAGTCGGCCCCTCCTCGAGAACACCATCACCCGCCTCATGGAACCCGAGGTGACGGTCAAGGATTTTTTCGATAACTTCGCCTCGCTGACTTTGGGCAGCGGCGGAGCGGCCATGGTCGTGGGCCCGGCCGCCAGGCACCCTTCGGCCCCGCGCCTAATCTCTTCGGTCAGCCGCACCGACCCCTCCGGAAACAACCTCTGCCGAGGCGATTTCACTTCCATGACCACCGACTCGACCGGGCTCCTGGAAGCCGGCGTGGCCTTGGCCAAAGACACCTTTGATAAAGGCAGCAACCTCTTTGGCTGGACCCCCGGCTCCTTCGATCTAATCGTCTGCCATCAGGTCAGCGAGGCCAACACCAAACGCTTCGGCCAGGCCCTGGGCCTGGATCCCGCCGCCATAATCGAGACCTACCCCGATTTCGGCAACATGGGCCCGGTGGCCATCCCCTTTACTTTCGATCTGGCCTGGGAAAAGGGCCTCATCCATAAGGGCCAACGCCTGGGCCTAATGGGCATAGGTTCGGGCCTGTGTTGTTCGATGATGGAAGTGAACATCCCCTAACCCCCCATCGGTTAAGGGCTGACCGTCCAGGGGCGCCCAGTCCCAAGGTTTTTCGCCGCCGCCCAGCCCAGATCGAGTCAGGACGCCCATGACCCTTCTTCTCCCCACCCAAAGCCAGCCCGAACCTTCCGAGGTCTCGGCCAACGACGCCGAGCCCGGCGGCGCCAGCCCGACTAGCGCCGCCAGCCCCAAGGCCGCCTTGCCCAAGCCGGTGGCCCTGGTCCCTGGCCTAGCCCTGTCGATCGCCGGGGGATTAGCCCAAACGCTGGCCTGGCCCAGGTTCGGACTCTGGCCCCTAACCTTCCTCTGTCTCATCCCCCTCTGGCGGGCCATATTTGGCCAAACCTTCAGCCGGGCCTTTCTGTTCGGCTGGGTCTACGGCCTGGCCTTGGGCCTTTCGGGTTTTTATTGGCTGGCCGAGGTCATGGCCGGTTACGGGGGCTTGGGAACCCCCGGCGGTATTGTCGTTTTGCTAATCCTGGCCGCGTTTTTGGCCCTACACCAAGGTCTCTGGGCTGGCCTTATGGCCCCTTACTCCATCAAGGAGGCACCCCTGGACGGGCGCGTCCTGGGAGTTCCTTTGCTGGGGGCCTTTCTGTGGGCCGGCTTTGATTATTTAAAAAACTTCATCTTCACTGGGTTCAACTGGACGCCCCTGGCCGGCGGTCTCTCGGACAACTTGGCCTTCATCGGGGCGGCGGATCTAATCGGCATTTACGGCCTCGGCCTTCCGGTAGCCCTGGTCTCGCTTCTCTTGGCCCAATTAATCGCCTTTCGGGCTTGGCCCAAGCGGGCCCTGGCCTCGACCGTCTCGGCCATCCTAATAGCCGCCGTCCTTTATGGCTATGGCGCTTACCGTTTGGGCTTCTACCCGGATCCAGTCGCCCCAGATCAGTCTCAAGCTCAGGCACAAGACCAGGCTCAAGCTCAGGCGCAAGGTCAGGCTCAAGACCAGACTCAAGCTCAGGCGCAAGGTCAGGCGCCTGTTCCGGATCCCCATCCGGTCCACAATGGCCAGGGCCCTGGCCTGACCAAAACCGTGGCCATTTTGCAAGCCTCGGTCCCGCAGGACCAGAAGTGGGACGCGAGATTTCGAGACGATATACTGGAACGTTTTCAGTTTTTACTTAAAAGTGCCGAACTAAACCGACCCTGGCTGATCGTCTGGCCGGAAACGGCCGTCCCTTTTATTTACGGTTTGGATCCGGTGGAGACGCGCTGGATGGACGAGACCTTGGGCCGGCACAAATCGGCCATGCTGGTTGGCCTGGCCGCCGGGGACTATACCGAGGAAGGGGTCCTTAAGCTTCACAACCGGGCCTGGCTGGTCTCCGACAGTCAGGTCATGGGCTCTTACGATAAATCGCACCTAGTGCCCTTCGGCGAATACGTGCCCCTCTCCGACGTTTTGCCCTTTCTCCAGTGGCCCTTCCTTCAGGGCGTGCTTGGCGCGGCCGGTACCTACAGCCCGGGCATCAAAAAACCGCCCATGGTCCTGGACGGCCTAAAACTGGGCCAACTAATTTGCTTCGAGTCACTGTTTCCTTACATGGTCCGGGAAAGGGCCAAGGACGGGGCCAATCTTTTGGTCGTGACCACCAACGACGCTTGGTTCGGCCTGACCATGGCCCCGGACCAACACCTGGCCCATTCGGTCATGAGGGCCACCGAAGCCCGCCTCCCGCTGGTCCGGGCGGCCAACAACGGCATCTCGGCCATAATCGCCCCCTCGGGCCGGGTTCTCCACCGATCGGTCCAAAACGACATCCGCGCCCTGGTCTGGCCGGTAACCGTGCCCCAAGACCCACCCCAAACCGCCTTCACCCGAGGCGGCCATTTCCTCTCCCCCCTCATGGGCTTGGCCACGGCCCTCTTTTGCCTCATTAAACTCTGGCGGGCCAAATTCCCCTCCCTGCCCGACGGGCCGGCGGAACGGAAAATAAAGAAGCGGTTCGACTCTGGGTTGTGACCCAGACCCACCGAACCGGCTGGGCGAAAAATAACAAAACCTTCGACTTTGGAATATAAGCAAGCCCCGCCGGGCCAGCGGGGAAAAAAATCTAATGTTTGGTATTGGATTATAAAACCGTACCTAACGTCAGCTTTTGGGTTTTGATTAGTTGGATATTTTAACTGAACGCTGACTAGTATCAACTATTGTTTAATAATTTAGATAATTGCTGGGTTATATTCAAATATTATTGATTAATTTTCAACTAATACTGGCTTATAGACATTTTACTCAGACTAAGTTTATGAAGGCCTGGCTTATCACTAATATGCTAGACAATTTTGGACAAGGGTGGCTTTTAATCATTTATTAATTAGCAAATTTAAGACTAGAGCATCTTATATCCTCTTATTAATTGGCAAATTTATGATTGGGAAAGCTTATATCCACTTATTAATTGGCTAATTTAAGACTGGGGAAACTTATATCCACTTATTAATTGGTTAATTTTAGATGAAAGCTAGTTTGTTTCTACTTATTAATAGGTTAATTTAAGATTGGTTCTGGCTCATATCCATTTATTAATGGGCTAATTATGGACTGGCGCTGCCTTATGTCTACTTATTAATTGGCTAATTTTGAAAAGCGCTGGCTTGTATCCATATATTGTTTGGCCATTTTTAATTGGCTAGTGGCTTGTATCCGGTCTTGGATATCGAGGTTGTGGAAAACTGGCCAATGATTCCCGGCAAATAAAATTTAGTCGAAATTTGGCGATTTTTTTGCCTGGACCAAAAAAATAGTGGTTAGGCCCCGATATGATCGGTTTTGAGCCCTCGGAGCGAATGGGCGCGGGGACGGTCACGGACAGCGACCGCTGAGTTGGAAAGAGCCTGATAAGGCCCTGGAAGGGGTTTGGGAAGCGGCTGGGAAGGACGTCGGACGCGGAAGGGTCTGGTCGATCGGCGGGGTGATTTTTCCGGCGAGGAGAATTAAAATTCTTGCGTTAGCCCCTTTTTGCTGGTATCATTGTTCAAAGTCAATGGCCGCCACGGGTAATTTTATTTCTCGCTGGCTAGGATTTTGGCTAACCAAATTCTAAAAAATCATTGGCTATGGTTATTTTTGAAGCCGATTAACGCCTAAAGACATGCTTGGCCCCAGAGGGCTAAGGGCACTCGAATTATATTTCGCGGCCTGAAGAATCACTTTATTTTTAGGCGGATATGTGTTAAATTGTTTTGAAGTTCTCTCGACGACCGTTGGGGCGAACAAACGTTTACTTTTGTTCTAACGTAACCCGACTCCTACGCCGACCGTTGGCCAGGATCTAGGGTTTAATAACCAACCGATAAGGGTCCATTGGGCAAATGCGATCCTTGGAATTGAAAATCCAAACCCGGTATAGCGTTTTAAGCGCGACAATTTAGGACGCATAAAAATGAGAAAAGGTTAAATTAAATTTGGCCTAGGGTAAACCAGATGAGGTTTAACTTTTATTTTTATTGTTTTTTAAATATTAGCGTTTAAAATAGGTAATTGGAAATTTAATTCCTAAAAATATCTTTCAACATTTTCAAACAGGCGCCGTGGGTAAACCTTAAGCGTCCTAAATCACCCTGGCCGCGGCCGGGCAAGTTTGAGCAAGGAAAAATACGATGAAAAACAAGATCTTGATTTTGGCTCTTTTGGCAGCGGCCCTTTGCCTGCCGGCTCAGGCCAGGGCGCAAATGTACGGTGAAACGCTGCACATAAGCCTTATGGGCGGCTATATTTTCCCCAACAGCGGGATCGCCATGGAAGGCGGCGGCGTTTATGGCATAGGTTTGGGCTACAACTTCGACCAGAACTGGGGCATTGAAGCCTTTGGGCACTTCGCCCCCCACCTCGGAGACGATGGGCTTCTCCCCGGTTTCGTTGGCCCTCTCAGGTCGTTTAATAACGACGTGACCCTGGCCCGCTTGAACGCCCTGTATCACTTCGACACGGGCACCAAGTTCACCCCTTACATCACTATGGGTCTCGGCGGTCAGTGGATTGCCCGCGATAGGCCCGGCTATAGAAACTACTCTTCCTTCGCCCTCAACGCCGGTATAGGTTTCAAGCTCTTCTTTAACGAAGTCATCGCCTTGAGGGTTGAGTTGAACGATTCCTATGGCTTCGCTTCGAGCCAGGGCTCGCACTTCAACGCCCCGACCATCACCGCCGGTTTGACCTTCCAGGTTGGCGCCAATCCCGTCTGCCGCGATGAAGACGGCGATGGCGTTTGCGATCCCTATGACAAGTGCCCCGGAACCCCCGCTGGTTACAGGGTTGACGCTGATGGCTGCCCGATAACGGTCACCATCCGCATGGATATCAAGTTTGACTTCGACAAGGCCATCGTCAAGAAGGCTTATCTGCCCGAAGTTAAGAAAGTCGCCGACTTCCTGAACGCCCACCCCGGCTCCACCGCCGTGGTTGAGGGCCACACCGACAGCATCGGCACCGACGATTACAACCAGAGGCTGTCCGAGCGCCGCGCCGCGGCCGTTAGGAACGTGCTGGTCTCCAGCTTCGGCGTTTCCGCCAGCAAGGTTACCTCGGTTGGCTACGGCGAGAGCAGGCCGATCGCCACCAACGACACCTCCGCCGGCCGGGCCGAGAACCGCCGCGTGGTTGGCGTCTTCACCGGAACCGACGTCCAGTAAGCCCCAAACAGTCTCCCCAAAGGGCCCTTCCATGGTGCCCCAAGGGTGACTCCCATGAACCCAGGGCCCGTCAGGGCCCTGGGTTTTTTTAGGCGCCTAGTCCCACGGATAAGCTGGACAGAGACGGGGTTTTTTGACCCCATAGGCCCAACGTGATAATATAATAGGGACAACGGTCTCACCGGCTCAAGGCCGGTTCAAGGCCGGCGAGTCGTTGCGGGTCTTACCGCTTAAAACCTTATTTAATTAAATATATCCAAACTTTTTCCCGGCCCCATAAGGCCCCTGGGGCGGGGAGATTTTTTGGGCGGAAATAGTCGAGGGGACATGGATATCGTCTGGGACATCGACCCGGTTTTCTTTTACATTCCGGGAACGGAGCTGGCCGTTCGCTACTACGGCCTCATCTTTGCCCTGGTCTTCCTGGCCGGCTTTCTTTTGTTTTACCGCCAAACCCTAAGAGGCGGCGGTACCCCCGACGACGCCTTTGACATAATCCTTCCCGGTTTCATTGGCCTTCTCTTGGGTGCCCGCCTAGGACACGTGCTGTTCTATAATTTCGACCGTTTCCTGAGCGAGCCGGCCTGGGTCTTCCGGATCTGGGAAGGGGGCTTGGCTAGCCACGGCGCGACCTTGGGCCTTACCGCCGCCCTCATTTACTACGCCTATCGCCATAAGCTCCCAATACTCACGGTCACTGACCGCTTCGCCTTTTCGGCGGCCCTGGGGGCGTCCTTAATCCGCCTGGGCAATTTTTTTAATTCCGAGATTGTCGGCCGAGTGACCGACGGACCCTTCGGAGTCAAGTTTCCCTACTATGACCAAAGCCCCGTAGCCCTTTGCCCGGCCCGCTATCCCAGCCAGCTGGTCGAGTTCGCCATGGGCGGCTTTATCTTCGCCATTCTCCTTTGGGCCGACCGCCGCCTGGGCGGCCAAAAGCGTCCCCGGGGCGTCCTTTCGGGCCTTTTTTTAACGCTTTATTTTTTGGGGCGGTTTTTGGTCGAGTTCATCAAGGAACGGCAAGGTCCCAATGACGATTTTTGGCTCTCCCGGGGTCAGCTCCTCTCGCTCCCGGCTTTGGCCTTTGGAATAATATTGCTTTGGCGTTGCCTGGCCCGACCGACTTACGAACGTAAGCCCAAAATGGCCAAGTCCAAATCCGGTGCCCCGACGGGGAAGCCAGAGAAGACTTCTGGGAAGACTTTGGGTAAGCAAGCCCAACCGGCGCCGTCGGTGGGTCCGGCTCTGGGCCCGATCGTGGGCCCGGCGGTGGCCCCGCCGGTGGCTTTTGGCGGAGCGGCCAAGTCCCCGAGTAAAAAGGGCCACCACCATAGCGGCCATGGCGGGCAAGGCGGCCAGGGCGGGCAAGGAAAACCGCGGCGGGGCAAAGGCCGGGGTAAGAAATAGATGCCGTTAGTCTGGCCCCACAAACTCCCGGCCATGTTCTGGGCCTTCATCGTCCGCGACAGCGTTCGCATTTACCGTGTCATACCGGCCCAACTTAAGTTTTCTTACTGGTATGTGTTTTTCCTCCAAATCTCCACCGCTTTGACCGAAACCCTGACCCTTATAGTTCTTTCGCTTTTCGCCATCAGCGTGGCCTCGCCCGAGGCGGCCATGAACCATTTTTTGATCCGCCCCCTTTTGGATCTCTTTCCCTCCATCGCCGAACACGTCTCCACCCCGCGGCGGATGGTCGGCTTCACCAGCGCTTTCATGATTGTTTTCGTGCTGTTTAAATGCGCCTTGGCCACTTACACCAGTTACGCGACCTCCTATTTTTCCGAGCGGGTGGGCAACTACGCGGCTGAAGCGACCATAGATAAGTACGTCAGTAAACCTTTCTATTGGCACATGTCAGCCGAAAGTGGGAAAGTCATCCACCAAATACTGCAGCGGAGCCAGCTATCCTACCTGACCGTTCATCTGCTTTCGCTTTACACCAACATAATCTGTAGCCTCTTTCTCTTCACTAGCCTATTTATCGCCCAACCCAAGCTAACTTTTGTCATCATTGCCTGTTTTTCCGGTGCCAGTCTGCTTCTTTATACCTCGATTAAAAAATACCTGGACAAGGCCGGCAAAATCAACGCCTCTGCCGT
>JAIRNQ010000356.1 GCA_031257955.1 Deltaproteobacteria bacterium
CCGCGGTTCCTGGAGACGGACAAGTAAGGAATCAATGTGGGTGTCCCTTCTTCTCATAAGGGTATCCGCGGCCTGGTCGGTATGGCTGGCCGTAACAATTTGGCTGTAATCTTTAGCCATTATTTCTTCGACCACTTGCCGAGCCAGGGCGTTGACGAGCCAGGGCTGCCCCTCGGACCAGTACCACGCGCTTTGGATCGCGTCTTCCGTGAAGGCCTGCCCTGTGGCCTCGGTATGTTGGGAGTAAAGGGTTTGGATCTCGGATAGCGTGAAATTAGGTAAGGTTAGAGCCTTGGCTATGATGTTAAACGGGCTGTAGGAGCCTAACGACTCGGAATCGGGCCGTATTCTAGCCTTGTAGTCACGGATATTTCTTAAGCTTATGAGGGCTATGGATCTAGGGAACGGTGTGTCGGATCTATTGACGTAGCCGCTCCTCAATTGGGTCAAAAATGACACAAGCGGCTCGTCAGCGAGGGTGTCGGTTTCGTCAAAGAAAATCACCAATTCCTTATCGAGCTTTTTGCATAGTTCCTCAAGCCAGATTCTTAGCGGAAATGAGTTGAAATCGGGCCAGGATTTAACCTCGGACACAAATGAGCCGTCAGACGCTCTTCTCAACGCCTCGACTTGGGAATTCCTTAAAGCGCCAATAATCCGATCCACAAGCGATAGCATGGCTTCCGTCTTGTCGGTAATCCCGCGAAGCTCTTCCAGGGTACAATACAGGGCATAATACGCGCCTTCTTCGTTCAATTGGTTAGCGGCGGCCCTTATGGCCGTGGTCTTGCCAGACTGACGGGGAGCGTGCAGGACGAAATATAGTTCATTTTCGATCAGTTCCTTAAATTCAGACACGCGTGGCAAAGGTGGCAGGATGTAGTGCTTAGAAAGGACACAAGGGCCCGCGGTGTTAAAGAACTTGATTTGTGATGTTACCATTTTAATCTCTCTTAATTTCCCTAATCGGCGGAGATCAATGTAAGCCAAACTGAAAGCGAGGTCGAAAAAAGGCGAGCCATAAAAGCTTTAACTCAAAACCCATAAAACAAAGACTTTGGGCGACTCAAAATCAAATCCACCGTCTTCGTCTTAGGATCGGCCAAGCGGAGGGGATAACTTCCAGAGCCACGGAATCATGATTATCTAACTCGGAGAGGACGTACTTCGGCTGGGACCAGCCCGAATCCCTCCAGTCAGCCCGTGAACGGGTATACATAAGTTTACATATTTTCCTCAATATATTTCTCTATCTCATAATTTAATATCGGTATATTATTTTCAACAGACATTTTAGCAAATAACTGAACCAAATATTGGTACGTAGAATTAGCGTTCTCAACGCTATAGAATCTAGCCGTGTCTGGACTGCTAGAAAAATCACGTAAAAACTTAGAAAACAGATAAGAAATTAAAGGATCGGCCTTTCTTTTAATCTGAGCCGAATCAAATAATGGTTGATCATTATTGACTAATTCAGGAAATAGTTTCATGCACAACAATTTATTTTCGTTAGTGTCTGGCACCTTTTTTTTAATATTGTTAAGTTTTAAATTGTCAAAATGATCGTCAAAAAAATTATCAGGAAGATCATAAGATATATTTTTCATATAAGTACTCCAAAATAGATAGAATTAGTCAAAATTTATACTACTTTTATTTATAAAGCAGTTTTATTAGAAGCCCCAAACCAGCATTAAATATCTAAAATAACATAAAATATTTGAATATAGTCAAACAATTAAAAACTAACCATAGAATTAAACTAATATTTCATAAATTAAATTTCTTCAGTGTGAATATTATCCAAAAAAGTTGTCTTAAAGTCCCAGAGCAAACTAAATCAACTTTAATCCTTAAAGATTTTTCAAAAAGGCACCTGTTCCTACAAAAAGCCATCAATCCAATAATGGAACCCTTGTCAGCCTAAAATTAATATCACCCCTTTCTATAGCCTCGCCCCTGGCGTAAGACCCAAACAAATACATCCGTTCAAAGCTGTGGGCATGGGCCAAAGGAATGACTATCGCAATAATTTCTTCAATCTAACGCCCACGATACCTTAACGAAAAAAGGTCGGGACCTCCGAAGGCCTGCCAAAATGCCCATAAGTCATGGTAACACAGGACACTAGCCAATAACCAGCCCCAAAACCCAAACTTAAGGGGTACCGGCTTAGTTCCCCACAATGGTCCGTAAGGGCCCAGAAGCCAACCGGCGTCTGGGTTACCGGAATGGTTCCCCACAAGGGCCCGTAGGGGCCCAGCGGCCAACCGGCGTCTGGGGTACCGGAATGGTTCCCCACAAGGGCCCCATGGTGGTAGTATCTACCTTTTCAAAACTAAACTTAGCCATTTTATTGATTCTTTTACTAGGCTAAGTTTGATAACAACTTTTTTAGAACCCATTAGATCTCATAATTTGTGCTTTTTTTATACCCCAGTGTTAGAGCTGGGCTAACCCATTATCGTCCATCTGGCCCCGCCTAGGGCCGGGCCGGAGAGACTCGGCTTGGTCTGCCTACCAAGCGACCGATCCCCCCTGACCCCCGGTTCTCGGCCCCCGGCCGAGAGATCAGGGGCTTTCCCTGGCCAAGGCGCCAGAGGGGAACTTGGGGACCTATTTGGCTTGGTCGGCGGGGCGGGCTGTATTTTTTTTCCTTTTGCCATTATCATAGAATTATGGCCAAGCCCCCAGCCGGCCCGCGGACCGGCAAAAGTAGCGACCAGGGGTGCGGCCAGGGCGGCCGCCAAACCCTCGAGGGTTTTGTTTTAGAGCCGTTCTTTAGGAGCCGCCATTGAGCCAAAACCAGCCCCATAGCCCCTTAGTCATCGAGGCCGCCGAGCCGGGCCTTTTCGTCTTTAAGGGGGCCTTGAACGCCCATGTACCCAAGCGGGTCTGGGAGGCCTTCGCCAAGCTCCCCAGGGGCAAAATCAAGCTGGATCTATCCTCTCTGGCCGAGCTGGACCTAAACGGGGCGGCCCAGCTTTTGTGGCTAAAAAACAGGCTTCGGGCCAGTGGCTTTTCGGTTGAGTTTACCGAGCCCCCCAACAACCTTCGCCCCATATGGCAACTGGCCGAGACCGCCTTGGGCACTCCGGCCAAAATGGAGACCCAGCCGGCCTTTTTCGAAAGAATGGGTCGGTTTCATACCCACGCCTGGGCCGAAGTGCTGGCCATGACCGCCTTCCTGGGCGAGCTGCTGTCGCATGTCTTTGAGGTTATGATCCGGCCTTGGCGGCTTCGCTGGGGTTCGACTCTGTTTTTGGTCGAACAGTCCGTTATTAACGCCCTGCCGGTCACGGCGCTGGTCTCCTTTCTGGTCGGCCTAATCCTGGCTTTCCAGTCGGCCATGTTCATGCGTCTCTTCGGCGTGGACATTTTCGTGGCCGATTTGGTCGGCTTGGCCCTTATCCGGGAGCTGGGGACCCTTTTGACAGCCATAGTGCTCACCGGCCGTAGCGGCTCGGCCTTTTCGGCCGAGCTGGGGGCCATGAAGGCCAACCAGGAAATCGACGCCTTCGTGACCATGGGCCTTTCCCCTTCCCGGGATCTGGTCTTGCCCAGGGTCATGGCCCTGACCATGGCCACCCCCTTCCTGACGGTGCTGGCCGATTTCGCCGGCCTATTGGGCGGTAACGTGGTCATGGTTACCCTAGGGCATCCGATTAGCGTCTTTTGGGTGGAACTGTCTAGCCACATCGATATTTCCGACGTTTCCACCGGCCTGTTTAAAGCCTTCGTCTTCGGTTTCACCGTGGCCGCCATCGGCTGCCAGCGGGGCCTAGCGGCCGGGAGCGGCCCAACGGCCGTTGGCCAGGCCACCACCTTGGGCGTGGTCACCAACATCATCGTTCTGGCCCTGCTGGATAGCCTTTTCGCCATTTTATTTTACGTGCTGGATTGGTGACGGCCGCGGCCTTCACCGGCCCCACCCTTCACCGGCCCCAGTAGCTTGGCCACCGGGGCGCCGGACTGGTCCGATAATTAAGGAAACCTTTAGCGATTGGGTTAAACTATTACGATAACATTCCATTTTTTTAGATGATTTTTCGTCCGCTCGCCCAGTTCCGGGTCATGGACGCGGGTAACCGAGGATGGCCGCGACAGGCCCATGGCAAATAATCAATGGACTTAGACGCAAAAATACATTATCCTTTAACGGTGACAAATCTGGAAGTGGCCTATACCGATAGTCCACCTCTCCTTTATGACGTCAGTTTTGAAGTGGCCAAGGGAGAAATCTTTGGCCTTCTGGGGCCCAGTGGCTGCGGTAAGTCAACACTACTAAGGCATTTGGTTGGATTGGAAAGGGCCAAGACTGGGACCATTAAACTATTCGGGGAAGATTTGTGGGCCAAAGACGGGGCCTATTTAGACCAACACCGCCGCAAGTTTGGGGTCATGTACCAGGGCGGTGCCCTTTTCGGGGACCTAAACCTTATCGAAAACGTCAGTCTGCCCCTAATTGAGTTCACGGACCTACCGCCCGGGGCCATAAAGGTTGCCGCCCAGCTTAAACTGGGGTTGGTGGGCCTTACCGGCTTTGAATATTACCTGCCGGCCAGTCTCTCGGGTGGTATGCAGAAGCGGGCGGCCATAGCCAGGGCCTTGGCCTTGGAGCCGG
>JAIRNQ010000017.1 GCA_031257955.1 Deltaproteobacteria bacterium
CCGTTCTCGCCGGTGGCCTTTTCGTTTAAGGCCTTAGCCCATATTCGGCCCTAAATGTACGCAATGGCGATGGTTTTATCCTGCTTCCAGAAAGTTGTGTATGACCGTTCTTGCCGGTGGCCTTTTCGTTTAAGGCCTTAGTCAATAGTCGGCCCGAAATGTACGCAATGGCGATGGTTTTATCCCGCTTCCGGAAAGTTGTGTTTGGCCTTTCCGCCGGTGGCCTTTTCGTTTAAGGCCTTAGCACATATTCGTCCCGAAATGTTGACAATGGTGATGGTTTCGTCCCGCTTCCAGAAAGTTGTGTATGGCCATTCTTGCCGGTGGCCTTTTCGTTTGAGACCTTAGCCCATATTAGGCCCGAAATGTGGACAATGGCGATGGTTTTATCCCGCTTCCGGAAAGTTGTGTATGGCCATTCTCCCCGGGGCCTTTCGTTTAAGGCCTTAGCCCATATTCGGCCCGAAATGTGGACAATGGTGATGGTTTTATCCCGCTTCCGGAAAGTTGTGTATGGCCATTCTCGCCGGTGGCCTTTTCGTTTAAGGCCTTAGCCCATATTCGGCCCGCAATGTAGGCAATGGCGAGGGTTTCGTCCCGTCGCCTCTTTCCGGAAAGTTGTGTTTGACCATTTTGGAGGCCTCACCAATAGCGCCACAAACTTGATTTTTAGCCCTTAAGCGAGGTTAAGGGTTTTACCGGTCAATCGAGAATAACGATCGCCACTACCGTTCCGATATGTTTACGACTAATTTTAGATTTCTCGGGCCAAGAAAAATGTTCGCCACTACCGTTCCGATATGTTTATGGCCTATTCTAGATTTCTCGGGCCAATAGGGCGGCGCCTATGGCCCCGGCGTATATCCCTTTTGGGGCTGACTCCACTGTCTGGCCCAGGGAGTCGGACAAGGCCAGGCGAAGGCCACCGCTTTGAGCCAACCCACCCGTCAAAACAATCGGCGAAGAAAGGCCGATTCGAGCCGCTTGGCTGGCAATTTTGGCGGCCATGGTTTGGGCAACCCCACCAATTATTTGCTCTCTGGGTACGCCTTGGGCCAAAAGGCCGATTATTTCCGACTCGGCGAAAACAGCGCAAGTACCGTTGAGACTGATGGCTTGGTTCATGGCCAATAATTCTTCCATCCCCTCAAGGTCAAGATCCATCCGGTCAAGCACCATCTCCAAAAAACGCCCGGAGCCGGCGGCGCATTTATCGTTCATCAAAAATGCCGAAACTTTACCCTTTTCGACCTTGATAACTTTGGAGTCCTGGCCGCCGATGTCAATGACGAAACTAACCCCAGGAAACAGGAACTCGGCCCCTTTGGCGTGGCAGGTTATTTCGGTGATCTTGTGGCTTCCGGATATTTTTTCCCTACCGTAACCAGTCGCCACCACGGGAACGTCCGAAGGTAAATTCGGTTGGGCGCCCATTAGTTCGGCCTTAACCTTACTTCCGGTCGAGGAGATATCCCACCCGGTCGGGCAGACGGTCATGGCCACGATTCGCCCTTCCGAATAAAGGGCACCCTTACAGTAGGAGGAACCGCAGTCGATGCCGATGGCGTTGGCCTTACCCGTCATAGCATTTCGATAAAGGCGGCGGCCCTCGTTTTAAGCTGACCTACGTCCCCACTGGAGTAGTCGGTTTCCAAGCTGAGAAATGGAACGGAAATCCCGTCGAGAAACTCGCGGATGGTATGGGTTTCCACGGAGTAAGGCTGACAGGCCTGCAGAACCATCTCGACCACGCCATCGGCTTTGAACTCCCGGCAAAGCCTCCCCAATAGTTCCAAACGGTTTTTGTTTGGAGTCATGACGGCGCAACCGATGTTCAGATAGTATTCTGCCAAAGCTTCTATGGGGTTTCCGTTTTCGCTGACTTGGCGGTCGAACTGCTTGGCCCCGGTGCAGTTTTCATAGGCCACCACCACGCCGCCCGACTCCTCAATGGCTTGGACGACTTTCTCGGTGGCCCCGCCCATGGGACACCCGGTTATCGCTATACGCTTGGCCGTGGCCGGCACGGGTCTTTGGCCTTGGGCGTAATTTTCTTTGATCTTGTCTATGGTCTCCCTAAGCTCGGCCAGTTTAGCCTCATGGTCGAACTTGAATTGCGAGCCGAATAATATCCGCAACTGCTGAAGGCCGGTCATGGGCGGGGGAGTTGCTTTGCTCAGTTCATAAAGTTCCTTGAGTAAGACCCTTTCCCGGTTTCTTTCCTTGATGGCTCTCACCAGATCTTCGGGGGTTACGGTCACCCCAAAACGGGCTTCGACTTTTTCCTTGAGGGCCTCGATCTCCTCTTTCCACAAGAGCTTGGCCGAGTCTTTATACTGCGTCTGCGGCAAGTCCATGACGTATACGTCTTTGATCCGCCCCAGTAGCTCATACATTTTCTTTTTCCCGTCGCAGGTGTTTTCTCCCACGACCAGATCGGAAAAATACATGTAAGGGCACTTATCGGCGACGGCAAAACCATAGCTGGCCTTTATCAGTGGGCACAAGTTTCTGGGCAGGGTTTTCTCCGCCTCGGCGATGGTTTCGTCGCTGGTCGAGCAAAGCCCGACCGGAACCAATCCAGCCGCGGTGAAGACTTCATAAGGCGTGTAAGTGCAGAAGGTGCCCACCACCCCGATGCCCTTGTCTTTTATGGCTTTCATGGCAAGAAAGCCGTCCCTTCTGGCTTCCCCAAAGGACTCGAATATCTCAGGTAACTTGTTTGGCAAGTGGTTGTTGGCTTGGACGCCGTCGGGCATTTTGAACATCCTTCCGAACTGGCCTATAGTCCGAATTTGGGAAATAAGCGCAAAAAAAGCCTTGATAGCTTTGAAATTAGGGCACGCCTGGCCGGCTCGCACCCGATACCGGTTGTCCTCGTTGGCCAAAGCCACAAAACAATAACGCACAGCGGCTCCCGGCGGTAACCGCTGCGGGAATCGAAACCCCGCTGGTGGGGATTGGCCACCAGCGATACTGCTTCTGGCGGGCGCCGCAGCGGGAGTCGAACCCTCGCTGGCGGGGATTGGCCACCAGGGCTACGGTTTCTGGCGGGAATATGTGGGAATCGAACCCACCTAGGCGGGGATTAGCCACCAGCACTGGTTTTGAAGACCAGGGGGCACACCAGAACCCATATACTCCCGGAAAAATGGTTTCATAAAAGACCGAAGGCCCAACCTGGATGGCAACTAGCAGGACATTCGGCGACAATAAAGTAACTTATAAGCTAAAAGCTATCAATTACTAACAATTTAGTGATGGACCTCTTTTTTGTCACCACAATACGTGGTGTGAAGTAGCTTATGGCTAAGCTCCCCCAAAGGCGCCTTCAGGTAGTCGGAATACAACTTCTGGACCGAGGGGTTTTCGTGGGACTTTCTGATGGGCAAAGCCTTATCGTGGTTGTAGGTAGCCGAGATGCGTTGGGTATAGGCCTCGACGAAGTCGGTTTCGTCGATGAGCTTGGGTTGGCCGCCGCCGGTGACGCAGCCAACCGGGCAGGTCATGACCTCGACAAAATGAAGGTCTAGTTTCCCGGCCGCCAATAGTTCCATGACCGGTTTGACGTTTTTCAGGCCGGTCACCACCCCGACCTTAATCACCAGATCTCCCACGGCAATGTCGGCGGACCGGAAACCATTGACCCCCCGGACGGCCGTGATGTCCACGGCTGGGATGGTTTTCCCGGTGATTAGCTCGTAGCCCGTCCTGAGGGCGGCTTCCATGACCCCGCCGGTAACGCCGAATATCTCCGCGGCCCCGGAGTAATCGCCCATCGGCATGTCAAATTTTTCGTCCGGCAAAGACAGAAAATCGATGCCGGCGTTTTTGATCAGCCAGACCAACTCGCGGGTGGTCAGGACCACGTCCACGTCCCTTTGGCCGCTGTCGTTCATTTCTGGGCGGCTGGACTCATACTGCTTGGCCGTGCAGGGCATAACGGAAACGCTAAAGATCTTCTCGATGGGCACATTTAACAGTTTCGCCCCATAGCTCTTAAAGAGCGCCCCTTCCATCTGCTGGGGGCTTTTGCAAGTAGATAAGTGTTTCCTTAATTGCGGGTAGTTAAGCTCCAGATACCGGACCCAGGCCGGGCAGCAGGAGGTGAACATGGGCAGGATCCCATTATTCTTCACCCGATGGATGAGCTCGCTGCCCTCTTCCATGATGGTCACGTCGGCGCCGTAGTTGGTGTCGAAGACCTTGTCGAACCCGAGCCGGCGCAAGGCCGCCGCGAGCCGGTAAGCGCTCAGCTCGCCCAAGGGGGCCCCAAAGTCCTCGGCGATGGCCGCCCTGACGGCCGGGGCGCTTTGGACCATGGTGTAGACGTTGGTGTCGGCCAAGGCCTTCATCACTTCCTTGATGTGGGTGACGTTATGGGCGGCGAACAGGGGCTCAAAGACCGTTTCGGGGAGTCCGCGTTCTTCGCGGGTTTGCGAGTAAGCGCCCAGGCCGTGTTCGGCGGCCGAGACGTAGGACTTGCATTTCTGGACGCATTGGCCGCAGAAGACGCATTTGTCCGGGTTGATTTTTTGGGGCTGGTGGGGAAACCCCTCAATGGCCAGGTTGGGGCAAATCTTGGTACATTCTTGGCAGCCGGTGCAGATTTTCTCGTCGATGGCTATGACGGTCATGACAAGGACCTCCTTTCAGGGGCGCCGGCGTTGACCAAGGCCAGGGCTTCGGCCGCCGCGATGTTTTTGGCCTTGCGGGCCGCTTCGATGTCGTTCAACGACAGGGCCTTGTTGGGGCAGACCCGGACGCAGGCCGGCCCATCGGCCTCAGTGAAGCAAAGATCGCATTTGGACGCGGCCACTTTTCCCTCAGTTGAGCCGGGCTGGAGCACCGGCTTGCCGCCGGAGAAGTACGGCAACAGGGTCACGGCCCCAAACGGGCAGGCCACGAGGCAGTCTTTGCAACCAATGCACTTGGCTTCATCGACGATGATCTGGTGGTTTACCTTGACGATTGCCCCTTGCTTGCATACGGCTTTGCAAGGAGAATTCTCGCAATGCTTGCACTGTATGGGCATACTGGCATTGGGGATCACGGTCACGTAAAGCTTTGGGGTAACCGGGACGGCTATGGTACCGACGGTCCTGCCGACTTTGTTTCGGGAGGCGTTGTGAACCTGAAAACAGGCCAACTCACAAGCCTTGCAGCCGGAACACTTGGCGGTGTCGGTGGTAACGAATAATCCAAATTCGTTGGCCATTTAATACTCCTTTGCGGGAAACCCCTTCGGGGACGTTCGTCCTAGGGGCACCCACCGATGGCGGAACCTGGCTAAAATCCCGCGGGGCCAAACTGGCGCGGGAAGGAAAAAACAACCCATCGGCCAACCTATCCACTTAACCGATGGCGATTCAAGGCAAAAAAAACAATTTGCCTTGAATTATGAGTTTACTACGCTTTGGCGAAACGTGCCATAAGGAGGTGAACTCAGCCCATAAATTCGCCCTTGTCACTGCCGCGGGGGATTTTTTTAGTTGTCTGCATATATTACCGCATTTTCTTTATCATGTCAAAAATTTAACTTAATTGATATTGCTCGTACTAGGTTGAGCCTGACATATTTTTAGGACTGCCCGCTGAACATAGACCCGTTATCACCCATAGGGCCAATGGATAGATTTTAATAACCCTTAACTCAGCTTACAGACATCCCTTTACTGTGTAATTACCATCTATTCTAAATTATAAAATTGATTATTAATAGCAAAAATCATATATGTTCTATAATTTATCTATATTTTAGACGTTAATGACCTTAGCGGCCTGGGCCATGGTCCCGACGATGGCCAGCATGTTGGTC
>JAIRNQ010000020.1 GCA_031257955.1 Deltaproteobacteria bacterium
AACGCTATCCATGCCTCACACCTACCCCGAATTGTGTCCCAAAATTACCCTAAAAACTCATCCAATTATAAATGCCAAACAGGTTCCAAACCTGTTTCGTTAACCCTTTTTTGGCTAACCCGCCAACTCCCCGGTCCCCATGGTCCCTCCGGTACCCCCATGGTCCCCGTGGTTCCTCCGGTACCTCGCTTCTCCCGGTGCCCCGTTTCGCCCGAGCCCCATGGTCCCTCCGGTCCCACCGGTCCCCGCCGGGGATGGGGGCGCCTTGGCCCTCATTCCGGTACGGCCTGGCCCTTGCGGATAACCTTGCCGTCCTTAAAGACGGGCTCTTCCTCGATGACCACCAGGCGTCCGGCCTCAATTATGCCAAAGGGTTCATAGAGTTCGGCCAAGCCCGCTTCCCAAGGCAGTTTCCTGGGGCCCTTTTCGGGGACCTCTGGGGTCTCGGCCACGAAACCGGCGTTTTCGAGTTTTCGGATCAGCTGAGAGAACGAGGGGTCGTCTTTCAGGCCCGGTTTGGCCCGGACCCGCCCGGCCAGGAAGGCCAGCTCAGCCAAGAGCCCTTCGTCGCGATCGTATTTTTTACTCTCGCTTTGGGCGGCCACGGCTTCCTTGATCCTAAAAGTCAATACGGCCAAAAGCGGAATGGCCCCAGAGAGATAATCGCCGACCCGGATGGTCACCGCCTCCCGGTAACGTTTAAGATCGAAGGCCTTCTCGGAATTGACGAGCAGCAAGACCAATATGGCCCCGGCGTAAAACAAAAAACGCTTAAGCCGAGAGCCCCGGCCCAGCGAGGGCAGGAAGGGCAGCAAGGCCCCGGAAAATATGGCCGCCAGGGCGTCGAAAAAGGCCAAGCCCGCCACGCCGGCCAAGAGCCAGCGCCGGGCCCTGGGATTTTGGGCCAAAAATACGGCCAGAACGCCCCCGGCCATGGCCCCGACCACGGCCCCCACGGTTTGCCAAGCCTCCAGGTTATTGGAGGCGAAAAAAATGGTCATGGCCAAGAAACTTCCCGCCATGGCGCCCAAGACGGTTAAGAGGGCCACGGCCAAGGGCCTTATCTCGCCTGGGGACACCTCCGGCCGGGGCGGCGAAATGGGTGGCAGGAGCCGGTTTAAATGGGCCCCCAAAAGACTGAGCTCGATTTGTTTGGGGCTCTGCCCGCCGTTTATGATGGCGAAGAGTTCCGGGGCGGTCAGATACCGGCTTAAGGCCGAAGCCATTCTTTCGGTGGCCTGGGAAACCTTTTCCCGTCCCGGGGGTTTTTGGGAATCCTTCCCGCCCAGGCCCGCCAAAGCCCCCACCGAACCTAATCCTACGCCTGAGCCGCCACCTGGGCCGACGCCTGTGCCGCCGTTGGCCCCGCCGCCTGGTCCGGTGCCTGGCCCGTCTCCGGAGTCCTCCCCGTCCCCTTGGTCCTGGCCCAAGGAGGCGAAAAATACCTCTACCGCCGCCCTTTTGGTCCTGGACATATAAGCGGTAAGCTTGGCCGCGTCCACGTTTTCGTACCACTGGCCCGGAAAGAGCCCGACCGGCGGGGAAAAACTCGGGACTCCCAAATCTCCGGTCCTGGCCGGGATGGACACCTTGGACTCAGGGGATCTTTCCACCGCCTCGCTCTGGTACCGCCTCTTAAAAAACCAGGCCGCCAGCGCCGCCGCCAAAATAAGCGCCAAGGCCAGCGCCCCAACTCCCAGGGCCGGGTCCTGGACCCAGGCCCAGGGCGATTCCGCCGCCGGGGCGGTTGGCTGAGCCTGAACGGCCGATACCGTTTCTGACGTCTGGGCGGTTGGCTGAGCCTGAACGACCGATGGCGTTTCTGACGTCTGGGCTTCCTCCGTCTGGGCTGCCTCCGTCTGGGCCGAGGCCAAGGACGGCGCGGCCAAACCAATGGCCAGCGGGCACGGGGTAACTAGGGCCAAAAAGATCCGGCAAGGTGTTTTGGGGGTTATTTTTGCGCTCTCAACCATCGAGGTTCGTCCCAAGTAAAAACATAAAAATTTATTTAAGTCAAGTAAGGTACAGTTATGGCCTGAATGTCTTCCGACCATAGGCATTATACCACAATCACCGGCCCTTAAAGCTTGCCCCAATGGCCTTCCGGTGGCCGCCCGGTGCCTCCTTGGGGCCTACTTGGCACCTCCCTGGGGCCGTCCTGGGGGCTTTCCGGCCGGAAGGCCATAAAGCGAACGGCCCGGGGGCACCGCGCGCGGCGGTACCTCCCGAGCCGTCAGGGCTGAGGCGGGGGCGGGGTTAGACGCCCGCCTAAACGGATGGGATAAGGGGTTTAACTGAAGGCTTTCTTGAAGGCCTCGGGGACTTCCTTGTAGCCTTTGCTTTTGACGTAGCCGATGATCAAACCGACGGCCAGCCAGGAGAAGCCGACGATCTGGGTGGTTTTGTCAAAACCAGTCCAGACATAGAGCAAGATGGCCGAGCCAACGATCGGGCAAAGGAGGTAACGGACGGTACCCTTGAAGTCTCTATGACTTTCTTTGAAGTAAAAGAAACGAATCACGGCCACGTTCAACATCACGAAAGAGGAAATGGCCCCAAAGTTAACCAAGCGGGCCAAGCCGTCCACGGTGAAGATGAAAGCGCAGGCCAGCGACAGCACGCCGATGAAGGTAACGCCGGCGTAAGGGGTCTGGAACCTGGGGTGAATCTTGGAGAGGAATTTTGGGAGCAGCCCGTCCCGGGACATGGAGAACAATATGCGGCTACAGGCGGCCTGGGCGTTTAGGGTATTGGCGATACCCACGGCCAGGATATTTACCACCAGCAGAAGGATTCTAAAGCCGTGTCCCAGGGCCTTTTCGGTGATGTCGAAGAAAGCCGTTTCGGGCTTAACCGCTTGCCAGTCGGGCTCGATCAGGGAAGCCACGTAAGTCTGGGCCTGGAAGACTATCCCAATGACGAAGAGCGAAATCAATATGGCCCCGCTCACGTTGCGGCCCGGGTTGTGGGTCTCCTCGGCCAGGGTGCTGATGCCGTCAAAGCCAAGATAGTTCAGGGCGGCGATGCTGCAGGCCGTGGCTATGAAAGAAAGGTTGATTCTCTCGGGCTGGTAGTAGGCGTCGACGGTGAGCTTTCCGGTCCCGCCCCCATCAAAGACGTACATAAGCCCGCCAATGACTATGGCCAACACTATACCGATTTCAACGAAAAAGAAAATGAAGTCGGTTTTGGCCGTCATCTGGATGCCACGGATGTTGATAAGAGTATTTACGATAATGAAGATAACTATCCAAATCATTACCGGCAACTGGGGAAACAAGTCCTGGCACCAGACCCCGACGATCAGATACAGAAGGGCCGGAACGAAAATGTAATCCAACAGGATCAGCCAACCGACCACGAAACCAACGTGGGGATTGATGCCGTGCTGGACGTAAGAGTAGACCGAACCGGCTATGGGAAAACGGTTGGCCATGCAACAGTAACTCAAGGCCGTAAAGAACATGGCCACGAAGCCAACCAGGTAGACGAAGGGGGCCATGCCCTGGGAGTCGGCGTTGACGAAGCCATAAATGCTGTGGGGGGCGATGATGACCATGATCAGGAGACCGTACACGGTCAGATCCCACATCGACAAAACCCTTTTAAGCTGCGGCTTGTAACCAAATTGTTCCAGTTGCTTGGCGTCCTGGGAACTTTGGCTGTTTTGGTTCTTATTCAAATTTTCACTCATGGGAATGAATAACTCCTGCTAAAGGCGGACAACCCGCGATGTGGGGGTTTACCGGCGATTTTTGGCCGTCCGGGCGCAAGATCATCGGCACAGGGCGGCTGGCAACCCAGGTTGACTTCGAAGGTCCTCCAGAGGGAGAGGAAGTATTGACGTGTTTGTTGGTTAATGGCCCAAACGGGCGAGGTTTCTGGGGTAAGGCCAACGCCCAAACGGGCGAGGTTTCTTGGGTTATGCCAAAGCCCAAACGGGGGCGGGTTCGAGAGTTAGACCCCGCCAAAAAGGGCGGGGGCGGGTCGTGGCTAGCTCACAGCCCAAAAGGGTTGAGGCGGGTCGGGGTTAGACCCCCGCCCAAAAGGGCGGGGGATAGGGGGTTTAACTGAAGGCTTTCTTGAAGGCGTCGGGGACTTCCTTGTAGCCTTTGCTTTTGACGAAGCCGATAACCAAGCCGATGGCCAGCCAGGAGAAGCCGACGATCTGGGTGGTTTTGTCAAACCCCGTCCAGACATAAAGCAAGATGGCCGAGCCAATGATCGGGCAAAGGAAGTAACGGGCAAAGCCCTTTAAGTCGCGATTTCTCTCTTTGAAGAAAAAGAAACGAACCACGGCCATATTCAGCATAAAGAAAGAGGAAATGGCACCGAAGTTAACCAAGCGGGCCAAACCGTCCACGGTGAAGATGAAGGCGCAGGCCAGAGACAGCACGCCGATGAAGGTCACGCCGGCGTAAGGGGTCTGGAACTTGGGATGAATCTTGGAGAGGAATTTCGGGAGCAACCCGTCCCGGGACATGGAAAACAACACGCGGCTACAGGCGGCTTGGGCGTTTAGGGTATTGGCGATACCGACGGCCAGGATATTTACCACCAGCAGAAGGATTCTAAATCCGTGCCCCAGAGCCTTTTCGGTGATGTCGAAGAAGGCCGTTTCAGGTTTAACCGCTTTCCAGTCGGGCTCGATCAGGGAGGCCACGTAGGTCTGGGCCAGGAAGACGGTCCCGATGATGAAGAGCGAAATCAATATGGCCCCGCTCACGTTGCGGCCCGGGTTGTGGGTTTCCTCGGCCAGGGTGCTGATACCGTCAAAACCCAGATAGTTCAGGGCGGCGATGCTGCAAGCCGTGGCTATGAAGGAGAGGTTGATTCTCTCGGGCTGGTAGAAGGGATCGACGGTCAGCTTTCCGGCCCCACCACCATCAAAGACGTACATAAGCCCGCCAATGACTATGGCCAACACTATACCGATTTCGACGATAAAGAATACGAAGTCGGTTTTGGCCGTCATCTGGATGCCACGGATGTTAATCAGAGTATTTACGATAATGAAGAAAACTATCCAGATCATTACCGGTATTTGGGGAAACAAGTCCTGGCACCAGACCCCGACGATCAGATACAGAAGGGCAGGGACAAAAATGTAATCCAACAGGATCAGCCAACCGACCACGAAACCAACGTGAGGATTGATTCCGTGTTGGACATATGAGTAGACCGAACCGGCGATGGGAAAACGATTGGCCATACAACAGTAGCTCAAAGCCGTGAAGAACATGGCCACGAAGCCTACCAGGTAGACGAAGGGGGCCATACCTTGGGAGTCGGCGTTGACGAAGCCATAAATGCTGTGGGGGGCGATGATGACCATGAACAGGAGGCCGTACACGGTCAGGTCCCACATCGACAAAACTCTTCTCAGCTGCGGCTTGTAACCGAACTCCTCCAGTTGCTTGGCGTCCTGGGAGCCCTGGCCATAGGCGTTTTTGGTAAAATCTGTGCTCATAGGTAGAATTCACTCCTGTGAAAACACGGTCAACCCGCGATGAGGGGTTTGCCGGGAAGTTTAGGCGCGCCCACGCGCAAGACCATGGGCACGGGACACGGCTGGCAAGCCTGGTTGACTTCGATGGTCCCCCAGAGGGAAAGGAAGAAAAACGAATCGGTCAGATCCCAGCCAGTGGCCTTGCCGAGCAGATCGGCAGTCTGGCGGGTAGCGGCCACCAAGGCTTTGGTGTAGTCGAGATCCGAAGCCATGGAGTACCAGTAATCGGCGGTCTCCAAAACCGGCCATTCGATGGGGGTGTTTTTGATCAGCGAGATGGTGACCGTGACTACGCCGGCCGCCTCCAAGCCCGTGCCGCAGAGCTCCCCGTCGCCCATGACCGCGTGGAGATCGCCCAGCTGCAGAAGGGCACCTGGTACCCGGACCGGAAAATACAACTTGGCCCCGGGCTTAACCAGCTTACTGTCGAGGTTACCGCCGTGGGACCCGGGAAAGCCGCAAGCCACCGGCTCTTTGGCCGGGGACACCCCGATAACCCCGATCATGGGGTCCAGGGGCAGGTCCAGGCCATTGAAGGTGGTCCGGCCGTTTTGCATCTTCAGGATCTTGGTGCGGATCTCGGCCTTGTCGGCCAGGGGGCCGACTTCGGGCAGCGTGGTCACCACGCCCCGCTCGCCGACTTCGACCTTATCGATATACACCGACAGGATGTCACCCGGTTCCGCGCCCTCGACGTAAACTGGCCCGGTGGCCGGATTGGCCCGATAGTAGTTGAACCCGGTGGTCAGTTGGTCTTCCCGAACGATTTCGTTGGAAAAACAGTCCTGGGTTTCGAAAACCAAGGTCTCCCCGGGTTTGGCCGTATGGACGGGCTTATTCGCCGGATCGAAAGCGTATACTACTGACGTGATCATAGAATCTCCTTACAAGGATGAGCTTAAGTGGTATAAGGAACTGAGGCCAAATCTCATTTTTGCCCCATATGGTAAGAAAAATAGCGCCTGGGTTTTAAACAAGCGGCTACGTTTCCGTTGAAAACGCTTTTGGTATTATTTAATTGAACGGCCACGGCGACCACGGTTTATCGGCCACAACGACAGTGGTTGAGCGGCCTCAGTGCCCGCGGTCAAACGGTCACGGCACCCGCGGTTAAACGGCCTCAGCGCCCGCTGTCAAACGGTCACGGCACCCGCCCGCTTCGCCGGTAATCCCGACAAGGATATAGACCGGCCCGTCGGCTAGTTCCCTTTCGACAAAATATGGCCGTCGAGGAATTCCCGTTGGCAAAGAGCGTCGCCGGTGAGGCCCATCCAGGGCACCCCTAGTAACGAAGGTACGATATAAATTAGTAAAATTGGACTATATTATAAGCATTGAAATCAAAATCAAAGTGAACAGTATCAACATAAAGAAGGCAAAATTCATTAAACAGCAGCCTTTCAATATACTTCTGCCAATTTTACGTTCCAAACCAGCTCTGGTAGTTGGAATACCGGTTTTTCTGGCGAAACGTTGTTTGGCGGAGGTAATTTTTAAGGCACGTTTGAGTGAAAAAGACACTCCGGGAATTCTAAATTTCTTTCTGGCCAATTATATTCTCTTTATGATTTGTAATTATTTTTACCAAAGTGGTAGGAATAAATATATTTATATATTTTAATTATCAATAGCAACTAAAAACTATCTTATTACTCCACCTGGAATTTCTCAACGGAAGCTTCTATTTTTTCAATCAGAGTAGTCTGGTTTTCACTAGTCCATCCCTAGCTTTAAGCGCTCCGGCCCAGCCCAGGCCGCAATTCGGGCCACCAGGGCGCAAAAATATTCTCTATGGCCCGTCAATTTTACGGACCACCCCATTCTAAACGCTCCCGTCCGGCTTTGACCCCAACCCACTCCCTGGCCGATGTCTAAGCGGCTTCCCGCCAAACGCCAAAAACCGCCCACCGCCGAACAAAACAAAAACCATCCAAGGGTCGTCCTGGTGGCCCCATATTAAAGCGGATTTAATTTTTTTACATATTAGCCACGGATAACTTCCCTGTCAAGACCAATCGTAGCTAAGTTTCAATTATCCTCTAAGTTTGCATAAATTCGAGAGAATCTACCAACAATATGCCTAGGAAGGCCAATATTTGTCACCAACCCTCCCCCGGCCAAGCCATAGGGCCCGCCAACAGACCTTGCTGGCCTCTCCCAAAACCTTTCGACCACTTTTCACTATTCTTTGCTCGCCAGCCCAAACTTTTTCCAGACGACAATCCCCATTCCCAAAGAACCATCCCCGCTCCCATTTGCCCGCTATGGCCCCTATTAGCGCCTCTGGCGAAAGTTTTGGACCGGGTGGGTACTCCCCTACCCCCCTGAAGCGTAAGGGGCCGTGTGGGGCCTTCTGGGGGCACTGGCCGGGCGGCTGGAAGTTGGGTTCTCTCACGTTCCGGCTGACTGGGGATCAGGTTTTCGATTTCCGGGAACCATCCCCGCTCCCATTTGCCCGCTATGGCCTCTATCGGCGCCTCTGGCGAAAGTTTTGGACCGGGTGGGTACTCCCCTACCCCCCTGAAGCGTAAGGGGCCGTGTGGGGGCTTTTGGGGCCTTCTGGGGGCACTGGCCGGGCGGCCAGAAGTTGGGGTTGCTCCCGGTCCGGCCGACTGGGGATCAGGTTTTCGATTCCCGGGACTTCCCTAGGCCTAAGTCCTTTTTAAATCAAAACTGGACAATGAAATATTTGTTTAGTATTATTAATACGCCTATACATGCGGGCGTCTAACGAACGTTTCACCTTTATTGGAAAAAACCGGCTGGAGTTTCAAATGTCCGAAGCTGAACAGGCGCAAAAGTCCTACATGCAAATCGCCACCACCGAGAACGACGGTAAATACCTCACGTTTCAACTGGCCGAGGAAGGTTATGGCATAGGGATTCTAAAGGTCAGGGAAATCATAGGCATGCTCCCGGTTACCCCGGTGCCCCAGACACCATCTTTCCTTAAGGGAGTAATTAACCTTAGGGGCCAAGTCATACCCGTGGTCGATCTACGGCTTAAATTCGGCCTACCCGAGGAAGAGTACACCGAACGGACCTCCATCATCGTGGTCGAGGTTAAAGGCTTATCCAACAACATCCCCATCGGCATAGTGGTCGATACCGTCTCCGAGGTCATAAACATCCAAGGCCATGAGATTGAGCCGGCCCCGGCCTTCGGCTCAACCATCGACATCAATTTTATCCTGGGCATGGCCAAGACCAACGACGGGGTTAAAATCCTCCTCAATATCGATTACGTCCTCTCGGCCGAGGAGCTGGGCGCCATGTGACCGGCCGAGGCCGGCCAATCATGGACCGGCCAAAGCCTGAGTCGCCAACGCGGACCCATTGGCCCCAAGGCCCAGCCCAAAGGCCAAGCCCGGAGACCCAAATCCCTGGAACTCAAACCCTGAGCCGAGAACCTCGCGCGGCAAACCCGGGGTCGCAAGGCTTGGGTGGCTAACCCGGGGCGGTAGGCCCGGGCCGAGGGCGGACCGGAACATATTTACGCTTATTTTTGTTATTACTCACTTGACGTTTATTGGTCGCGCCCGAGACTTGTCACTTTTTTGCCGACCTTACGGCAAAACAACATTATCCCGCTTTATCCCCGCGGGCCAAGCGCCTCGCCTGGAAAACGAATTCCCCAAAAGACAGAATGGATTTCCGCCCGCCTTCGCCGCTCCCAACAAATGCCATGCCCTTTGCCAATGGACGACCGCCGAGCGATTACGGGCCTCAAATTAGGAGCCTTTCGCAACATGAATTTTAAACTGAAGACTATAACGGTTCTGATTTTGGCGCTCAGCCTGGCCCTGGCCACGGCCTGCGCCCCGCGCTATGAATTCAAGCCCATCCCCGTCCGGACCCTGGACGGCTTCCCTTACCGGGTAACTTTTGCCGGCGGCCTAGTCGGGGCTTACGCCTTATACGATACCAAGGAAGTGACCAAGTTTTTTGGCTTCGATCTGAAAAAAGCCGGAGTAATCCCGGTCCAGATAGCCGTGCGCAACGACCAGCCCAAGGCCACCCTGACCCTGACCAAGGCCACTTTGCTGGACGCCGAGGGGTTATTGTGGGAAGTATTGCCTTCAGACGTGGTCGTCCGCCGCATTGACGAACACACCTCGGGTGGGCTCACCGGCGAACAGGGCGCCCGGCGAACGCTCCTATGGGGCTTGGCCGGCGGGGTCCTCGGGGCCGCGGTCGGCGTGGTTAGCGGCTCTTCGGTGGGCGAGGCGGCGGCCAAAGGCGCGGCCGTCGGCGGTGCGGCGGGCGTCGCCTCCTCCATAGCCCAGGCCGGGGAAGAGACCTCCGACGCCAGGGATATCCAACGCGACTTTTCCACCCGCAACATCGACCACGCCACGGTTAACCCCGGAGAATCGGCCAATGGCCTTCTGTACTTCCCGGCCGAGGCCTCCCAGCCCAGAAGGCTAAATCTTACCTTCCAAACGGGCGCCGGGGCCGTTAGCGCCGAGGTCCCGCTCTGACGATAACCGGCTCGGCGGCTTCGGGCTTAAGGCCCAAGCCGCCCGGCCAACTAATCTGGGGGCCGCTTTTGGGAGACGAAACCAGGCTGGGTAATTTCCTGGGCTATATGGGCCGGGGCTTTAAAAACTGGGTTTTCCGGCGCATGGATCAAGGCGCCCTGTCCGGGCGCTTGGCCCTGGTCGGTATCCTGGGCCTCATGGCCACGCCCTCCCAAAGAAAGCTGATCCGCCGGCTGATTCTGCTCCAGGTCTTGGAGATCTTCCGGCGTTCAACCTTGCTCCTTTCCATTTTTGGTCTGATGATGGGCTGGTTGTGGACCATCATCTGGTTTGGCGTTCTGGAGAACGTGCCCGGATCGACCATGCTGTCGGGCCTCTTGATTAGCGTCCACCTTCAAGAAATCACCCCCATCCTTACGACCATGGTGCTGATCATGAGCTACTGCGGGCCCATGGCCATGGAAGTATCCTTCATGAAATGCTCGGGGGACTTTAAAACCCTGACCCTCATGGGCATAGCCCCCGAGCGGGCCCTAGTCCAACCCAGGATAGCGGCCATCATCTTGGCCTTCCCGGGCCTGATGCTAATCATAAACGTCGCCTCCCTTCTGGGCGCCTTCTGGGGCATTACCCAGGCCATCGATCTGCCCCTGGTCGAATACCTTTCCGATCTCTTCCTGGCCCTTGAACCCTACAAAATCGTCCTGCTGTTGGTTAAGATCCTCTTCACCAGCTCGATGATGGGTTTCTTTTGTCTATACAACGCTTGCCAAATCAAACTCGGGGCCTACGATCGTTTGGCTGGCGTGACCCGCCGGTCCATGACCGAGGCCTTCTTCTACGGCACCCTGGCCGGTGTGCTGGTCACCGTCTTCTATGCCTAAGCACCCCAACGCCCGCCCCACCTTTCCCGGGGATCTGAAAGCACCCGCCCCCGACGGGGCCGGAGGCCCCGACGGGACTGGGGCCCCGGCCGGCGAGCCTGCCGCCGGCGATAAGGGGCCGGTCTTTGCCTGGCAAGGCCTAAAGGTCATGGCCACCGGATCGGTAGTCAGGGAGGTACCGGATCTGTCCATCGGGCCGGGCCAAACCGCCCTACTAACCAGCCGGGACGATCGAGTCCTGGCCAACCTGGGTTTAATCGCCTCCGGCCAGACCGAGCCGACCGAGCACTTGGCCCTGGTGGGGCAATCGCTTGGCGACCGGGTCTTTTGGTGCGGGAAGGCCAAACCGGACGAGGCCGATTTCGCGGCCACCTTAGCTTTCTACCGGCAAGTCGCCTACGTGGGGCCCGAAAGCCAGCTTCTGGCCAACGTGACCCTCCTTCAAACCCTCTGCCTCGAATTGGAGTATAATCAAGGGGCGGAAGCTTACCAGGCCAAAGGGCTGGCCCTGGAATGCCTGGAATCGCTGGGCCTCTCGCCCCTGGCCGATCTGCCCCCGGAAAAGCTGGTCGGGCCCACCAGATACGTCTCCCTCATGGCCCTGGCCGTCTCCAGGCGCCCGCGGCTCTTCGTTTTGGAAAAACCCATGGCCCTCTTAAGGCCGCTTCTGTTTTACCGCGTTCTGGAGGCGCTGAAGGATAAAGCCCATTCCCTGGGGCAAGCCACCCTCATCCTGGGCCATCGGGATTCCGACTACCGCCCGGAGGAATTCGATCTGGTCCTCTCAATGGGGGATGACCCGGAAGCGGACCCGGGCACGGGCTCTGACCCGGTTCCGGTGGCCGGCGCCTAGCCAACCGATTCGCCAGACCGTCTAACCATGAAACTTAAGTACACCACGGCCGAAAAAATCGCCGGCTTTATTTTGTTTTGCTGCTTTACCTTTCTGCTGACCATCATGGTTCTGGTCGGGGTCGGGCGGGACTGGTTCCAAAGCTACACCGATTATTTTGTCCTTTACCATGAGGGCTACGGCATTCTGCCCGGGGTCAAGGTCAAGTTTTTACAAATCGACATCGGGCGGGTCAAGAGCCTGGAAATCACCAACACCAACAACGTCATTATGCGTTTGATCGTCCAAAGCGAATATTCGCCCAGAATTAAGGGCGATAGTTTGGCCAACATCAAAAGCCCCACCCTCATCGGCAAAGAATACATCGAAATACTCCCGGGCAGCCATAAAGGCCTGCCTGTTCCCAGCGGGGGGCAGATCCCGGCCGAGGATCCGACCACGGTCGAGGACGTCATGGCCACCCTCCAGCTGAGGGACAAGCTGACCCAGTTCGAGGAGATCATGGCCAACCTGACCAGCCTGACCTATCAGCTCCAGGACACCCAAGGCCCGATCCTCGGCACCATGGGTAACCTCCAGCGCATTACCGGCCAGGTGGCCTCCGGCGAAGGCTTGGTAGGCCAGCTCTTCACGACCGACGACGTCTACAACGAAATCCTTACGCTCCTTAAGGAACTGCGGGGTGTCAGCGAGAGCCTCAACGCTTCGGCCTCCACCCTAAACAAAGAACTGCCTAACATGACCGGCAAGATCGACAAGATCCTAAACCAGATCGAGTCAGGAACCAGCTCCTTTCCCGAGGTGGCCCGCGGGGCCCGCGAAGGCCTACGCGACGTAAACCAAGTGCTGGACTCGGTCAAGAAAAACTTCCTAATCCGCGGAAACCTTACCCCCGACCAGCCCCCCGAGGCCCTGACCTTACCGGCCAGGTAGGGGTCAAGCCAATGGCCCGGCGGCCTGCCAGTTTGCCAGTTTTGCCGGAAGCCGGCGGCGGTTGCCTCCTGTCGGGCTGGCACCGGCACCGATCGCATTTGGCCCTTTTACGCTTATCCTTAAAAGATGTATTATGCCAAGCAAAAACTCTACCCCGCTTCCCTTCCCGGCTTTTACCGTTGCCCTCTTGGCCGTCCTTTGGGCCTTGGTGGCCGCCGCTTGCGGTGGGCCCATACCGCCCGACGATCCCTTTCACCTGGGCGAGGCCAAAGACGCCCTGGGTCGGGGTAACCACTGGTTCCAGAGGGGTTGCGCTGCCGAGGCCAACCGTTTTTTTGAGCTGGGCTTGGAACAAGCCAGGCTGGCCGACGACGTGCCCCTTATCATAAAAGCCTTAAACGCCAAGGGTGCGACCTTGATGTCCCAAAATAAGCTTAACGAGGCGGCCATCGCCTTGCAGCAAGCGCTGGATCTGTCCCTGGCCCAGGAACAAAACCCGGAACTGGATAGCGTTTTGGGAAACCTTGGGCTTTTGGCCTTAAAGGCCAAGCGCCCGGCCGACGCCAAAGATCTTTGGGAAAGGGCCGTGACCGAAGCCCTTAGCAAGTCCCGCAGCCCCATACTCTACTACTGCAACTTGGCCAGGCTGGCCCTGGCCGGCGGGGACCAGGCGGAAGTGGCCAAATATACCGCCCAGGCCTTGGCCGAAGCCGAACTCCCCAACGCCCCCGAGTCGGCCGTGGCCGACGCCTATAACCTGGCCGCCCTCAAAGCCCTGGCCGACGGAAACGACCAGCAGGCCGAGACCTACCTCGACCAAGCCCTGGCCCTGGACCGCAAAAACGAAAACCAGGTGGGCATAGCCCAAGATCTGGAGACCCTGGCCGGCATCCAAAGCAAGACCGACCGGCCCCTCCTGGCCGCGGCCAGTCTCGATCGGGCCTTCTACCTCTGGACGGCCTTAAACGACAAGCCGGCCCAAACCAGGGTCCTGGCAGCCCTCCAGGCCCTAAGCAAAGCCACGGGCCACCCCAAAACCGTCCAGCCCTACCGAGACGTCCAGAGAAAGCCCAGCCTCTTCGATCCCATCAACCGGCTCTGCCCTTAACCATAACCAGCCCCCATGAAACCCATGGCCCCGGGTGCCTGACCCCGAGGACATGGGCTCGTGCGGCCGGCCTGCCAGCACCTTTACGGTTTCGCCGTCGGCGCCCAGCTCCCAAAATCTACGAAGCCCGCCTGTATTAAGGCGGGCTTCGTTTTTGGGGCCAGGGAACTTTTGGGCTTGGCCCCGGCGGCCAGTCCCAGGACGCGACAAGATCCAGCGCAACCGATAGGCCGCAAATAATCCGCGGTTAACAAAAGCGCTTGGATAGGAGAGAGTAGAACCAGGGGCCCAGACTTATGACCACAATTAGCCGCATGGCTTGCATGGCCGTGATGAAGGGCAAATCGGCGCCGGAGCTGGCGGCGATAATGGTCACGGCGTCCAGGCCGCCGGGGCAGGAGGCCAGGTAGGCGGTCAGGGGATCGAGGTTGGCGGCTTTGGCCATGAAAGCCCCATAGAGGGCGCAGCCCAGGAACATGGCCATGACGCCAAAAAATAGTCCGGGGATAAGCCTAGTCACGGCTTTTAAGCTTTCCTTGGTAAAGCTTAGCCCAATGCGCCATCCCATCAAAGCGTAGCAGGGATAGAGCAACCAAGGGGGCAGGAAGATGTTGTGCCCCAGGTAGTTTTTGGAAAGGCCGGCCAGGATCATGGGAAGGAGGAGCTGACCGCCGGGCACGAAGGGAAAGAGGTGGGCCAGAAGGAGCCCGGTGGCCAGGGCGGCCGCGGTGAGGGCCAGATCGATCCATTGGATGGGCGGAAAGAAAGGGACTCTGACGTTTTGGACGGAGCCGGAGTCGATGAAGAGGGAGGAGACCATGACGGCGGCCAGGGAGATCAGTAGGACCCGGAAGTACTGGGCGAAGGCTACCACGGCCATGTCGCCGCCGTGTTGGTCGGCCAAGATAACCATAATGGCCGCGCCCCCTGGGGAAAGGCACCAGAAGGCCGACTTTTCGTGGGCCATCTTTAGTTTTAAGAGGGCCAGCGACATCAAGGCCCCCAGAGCTAAGGCCCAGATGGTTCCGGCCACCAGATAGGGCCAAGAGGCGGCCAGGATGGCCCAGAAGCCATGGCTAAAGCCCCGAGCCACCAGGGCCCCGATGAAGCTCTGGGCCAAGGGGAAAGACCAGCCCGGGACCTTGGGGGCCCGGCCGGCCAGAGACAGGATAACCCCGGCGATCATGGGGCCCAAAAAATTGTAAGCCGGGCAGCCGATGGCACCCAGTCCGTAGACCAACGCCAAAGACAACCCGGCCAACAGAAGCCAGTTTATGATTTTAGACGACACTTCGGATATCGCTTCTCCATGACCCTTGCCAATACATGGTAACGCTCAGTTGATTATTTGAATCTATACTCATGGTATCGGTTCGACGTCGATTGGGCCAGCCCCAAGGCTGGCCCAAATGAGGGGCAGCGGCAAGGGGAGAGAGTTTAGTCTCTCCGATAGGTCCTCTTGCCCTGGATAAAATCCTGGTAGGCTATGACGTCCTCAGGGGATCCGATGATTAGGGGCACCCTTTGGTGAATGTAGTTGGGCTCGATGTCCAAGATCCGCTCGGTGCCGGTGGTGGCCAGGCCCCCGGCTTGCTCTATGATGTAGGCCAAGGGGTTGGCCTCGCACATGAGGCGAAGTTTGCCCTTGGGCTTAAGGGGATCCTTGAAGTCGGCCGGGTAGAGGAAGATCCCGCCGTAAAGGAGGTTGCGGTGGAAGTCGGCCACCAGGGATCCGATATAGCGGCTGGTGTAGTTGATGCCGTGATCGGAGAAGCCGTGCTTGATCCAGTCGATGTAGGCGCGGGTTTGGTCGTCCCAGTAGCCGTAGTTGCCTTCGTTAACCGAGTAGATCTTGCCCCTGGGGGGCGTTTTGATGTTGGGGTGGGAGAGTAAAAACTCGCCGATGGAAGGGTCGAGCGTAAAGCCGTTGACCCCCTGGCCGGTGGAGAAGACCAATACGCACGAGGAACCGTAAATTATGTAGCCGGCCCCGACCTGTTTGTGGCCCGGTTGGAGGGCGTCTTTGAGGGTGCTTTCGCCATCGCCCGGGGATACGCGCCTATAGATGGAAAAGATGGTCCCGATGGAGACGTTGGCGTCGATGTTGGAGCTGCCGTCCAGGGGATCGAAGTGAACCACGTAATTGCCTTGGGGGTACTGCCTGGGGATCTCGATTATGTCGGCCTCCTCCTCGGAGACCAGGGCGCAGACCTCCCCGGAGGCCGAAAGGCGCCTCTTAACCGTGGTGTTGGCCAGCTCGTCCAGTTTCTGGACTTCCTCGCCTTGGACGTTGGTCACCCCGGCCCGGCCCAAGACGTCGACCAAACCGGCCTTGCCCACGTCCCTTTGGATGATCTTGCAAGCCAAAACCATGGCCTGCAAGAGCCTGGTGAAGGAACCGGTGGCCCCGGGGCTTAACTGCTGGTTTAACAGAAAGTGGTTGGATATGGTGATGCCGACGGATTCTCGCATAAGCTCCTCCTAATGGCTGGCCAACCGACCCCAAGCGGACCCAATTGGCCTCAATCGGTCCCAAACGCCAAGCCGGGCCAAAGGCCGGCCGGGCGCGGGATTAACGATTTGGCGGCCAATAGGCGGCGGTTGGGCGAAAAAGGTCCCTGGCAAGATGGTACTCGCCCGTAAGGCTGTAGAAATTGTCTCTTCGGCTGATTCTATATTATAAATTTGAAGTACTTACCAAATCTTCTGAAGTCCCGCGCGGTCGCCAACTTACCTAACTTCGGGAAACGGCAAAACTTTTCAACCTAAAACTAACGAGTTGGCGAGCCATTTCCAAAAATCGACTCATCGCCAAGGCGTCAAGGCTAACCCACCAGAAAAACGGCACCAACCCATCAATTTGGTTTAACCGGCCAGCCCAGCGGTCCCATGGGGAGCTGTAACCATCGGTTTAACCGGCCAGCCCAGCGGTTCCGCGGGGAGCTTAACCGCGGTTTAAACGGTCAGCCCAAGGGTTCCATGGGGAGCTTTATCCACCGGTTTAAACGGCCAGCCCAGCGGTTCCGCAGGGAGCTGTAACCATCGGTTTAACCGGCCAGCCCAGCTGTTCCGCGGGGTGCTGTAACCATCGGTTTAACCGGCCAGCCCAGCGGTTCCGCGGGGAGCTGTAACCGCGGTTTAAACGGTCAGCCCAAGGGTTCCATGGGGAGCTTTATCCACCGGTTTAAACGGCCAGAGCTGGGGTCCCATGGGGAGCTTTATCCACCGGTTTAACCGGAAGAAGAATGGTTAAAATAATAGTTTTAGGTTATTTCAATGCCAGTACGGAGAACTTCTTTGGCAAAAGGATTATCGTCATAGAGATCAGAGATTTCAAAAGCGAACGGCTCAATGTATAAATCATACTTGTGTGCCAAATTTAAGAATTTTACAATAATTCCATGCCTGTCTTTATCCCCATAATCAAAAAGAAAAACTTAAGTCAACGTCCGAATCGTCTCTGGGTAAATCTTTTGCGTAGGATCCATAATGAACGACCTTCTCAACGGGAAAGTTTTGGCGCGATTGGTCGACGTAACGTTTTACGGTGGCTATTACCTCTTCAAGGTTATGGGCCATGCGAAAACCAAGCCCCGTTTTTTGAAGTCAGCCAAACTTGGGAACGCGTCGCCCGCTCGCCCTTAGGCCCAATTGGGTCTATGAAGACACTACCAAAACAAGCCAGACCATCAATTCTAATTTTAAAAACTATTTTTACTTGGGTATTAAAAAACGGTTACTCTTTTAAACGTCCATATAGGCCTAAATGTTAAGAGTCATAGAACTAAAAGGGCGACCGTCTAGCGATGGTCGCCCCAAAATAAACGTCCAAGAATACCGAGTTTTGGCCCGGCCAAGGGAGTGGCCGTTTTTGGGCCTGGGGCCCAGCCCAACCGAGCCGAGCCCCATAAAGGCTAGCTCCTCGGCGTACGCCTAGCGCGCCTAGCCATGGCTTTGCGAATGCGGCGCTTTGACTCGCGCTCTTTGCGCTTACGGCGTTCACTGGGCTTTTCATAAGCCTTCTTGCTCTTTAACTGCTTTAACAAACCATCGCGAGCAATCTTACGCTTCAAAGCCTTGATAGCCTGCTCCACGTCATTGTCGCGGACCGAGACCTCAATGCCCGTATTGTTGCTGCTCAAACTCAATCACCTGCCTGTTCGGCTATGTTTCCGCAAGGACAAGGTTAAGCTTGGCGGCGTAATCCTTTCCTAAAATCGAAGCCTATGGGCAAATTAACAAATAAAAGGCCGAAAGTCAAGGGCCTTACGGAAATTTTCCAGGTCGACCGCGTCAAAATGTTTTTTAAACTGTGGCATTTTTGGTCCATTTTATCGCAAAATTTGCCCTGGTCTATCCGATCCGTTTTCGCCATTCCTTATAACGTCCATCGTTATGACCCTGCCGGTCAGCGGACGCATTTAGTGTGGATATTGTTACCCAAGGGAATCGCCTTGATTTCGTTGGATTTCTCGGAGATTAAATGTCCGTTAGAATAACGAAAGCAACGACGGCGTTGACTATGTACGTCAATTTGTTTGGCGCTAGACTATACGGCACCGCTTACGGACTTGTCGCCAATGGCAATTACCTCTGTCGGATCGTCCTTTTGCGGTAAGGACAATTTATTATTGCCGTTAACAAACAATTTTGTGAATGTGGCATCGTATTCGTCTGTAAGAACGGCGACTTTTGCGTCATACTTTTCATAGGCACCTAATATTAACTAGAAAAAATCTCCTCGGGAGCTAGTCTTTTAGGCACGCCTACTTTGAGCAATCGAGCTATTTCGGCGGTTTTCCTTCCCAATGACTTAACGAAGTAGTCAGCGCCCTTTCTGATAGTGACCGAACTCATGTCTAAATTGATGACGGGCCGAGGGGCGATCTTTTCCCCGCCGAGCTTTTCTTCGATGGCCAAGCCTTTAAAGAGTTTCATTTTGCCAGATAATATGGCATCGAAAGTGGAAACGGTCAGCGATTTACACCGAAACGTCTCGGGCGGGCGAGAAAACTTGAATGTCCGACTCCATCATATTGGCCAAACAAGCGTTTAGTCTACATAAATCGAGCCATTTTTTATGATAGTCGCAAACTTCTGAATGCCGGTTGCCGGCCCGCGCGTTCGTCCATGGAAATTTACTCCCCCTGATTTATATTTTTATAATATGGCCCCTCGGCAACCGAGTCAAAACAATCACGCGAGCGGGCCAATGGAACCAATCGATGGAAGGGCG
>JAIRNQ010000066.1 GCA_031257955.1 Deltaproteobacteria bacterium
TTTAAGCCCTCGGTCACCAAACCCTTCCGGCCGTAGCTGCCGTCGTCGGTCATGATCACGATCTCGTCGGAAACGGCCCGGAACTCCTCCTCAAAAATGGCCAGGGCCTTGGTTTGGTAGCCAATGATGGAGTGGATGACCAAACCCTTCGACTTAAAGTGCCTGGCCACCGGCAACACGATGGCCGAGCCCACCCCGCCGCCGATCAGGCAGACCCGGCTGCCCTCCAAAACGGTGGGGTTCCCCAAGGGGCCCACCAAATCGTGAATCGCCTCGCCTTCCCGCAGCCGGTTTAGCCTCTCGGTCGAGGCCCCGACGATCTGAAAGACGATCTCGACCGTGCCCCGCACCTTATCGATCCCGCAAACGGTAAAGGGCACCCGTTCGCCTTCGCCGTCCACCCTCAAGATTAAAAACTGCCCGGCTTCGGCCTTTTCGGCTATGGCCGGGGCCATAACTTCCAGATAGGTCACGGTGGGATTGAGCTCCCGCCTCTTTAGGATTTTAAACATACGTACCAAGCCTCTCCGCGTATGATTGTTGTGGTCTCGGGCGCTTCCCGGCTCGGCCGAGAAGCTTGCCCTCAGTTAGCGATAGGTTGATACTACTCAGTTTATGGCGATACGTCAATATAACAATCAGTAAAGTTTATTTTTTTACGCTACTTATATATGACAAAATTTTATTTTTATTGACAATAATTCATGTATCGCTTTTTTAAATGATTAATATGATGATAAAATTTATAAATAATTTATTTAAATTCACTTAAAGGGTCATAAAACAACCTCAGCCCCGACCGGAGCGGCGGGGAGAGGTACCCCTCAGGTTAAGGCCGTGGACAGGACGGGCGCGGCTGGGCCAGGGGTAGATTTAAGGGCGCGATTTGGCCTGTTTAAAATTGCGAAAAGTTGAAATTCAACTATCATTATGTTATTTTTTTTACGCCCGACCCAGCCCAAAGACCGACCGCGATTTTACCCCGTCTCGGGCGATGGGGGGCGGGCCACCGATTGCCCATTGACTCGATAGCCGGGCCTTCCCGGGCCTGGGGAGGCGTTAGCCGGGCCGCTGCGGGGAAGGGAGGCGCTAGCCGGGCCCCTGCGGGGAAGGGAGGCGTTAGCCGGGCCTTCACCGGTAAAGCCTGGCCTTGGCCAGGGGTTAGCGGTCGGGAGGTGGGTAAAGAAAGACTTAAGGAAGTTTTTACTTGAACGTGCAAAGTAGTTTAGTATATTTTTAACTTAAAGATTAACTTGTAGAATAACGGCCCGTTGTAATGGTAGATTAGACAGTTTTGCGCTTTGTTTAGCCCCATCGCAGTGATTAACCGACACCATTGTCAGCCAGCCTAAGACTGGTCGGCGGGGCCCTTCCAAACCCTTAGTGGGTTATTGGCCCCAGCGCCGAGGTCCAAGATGCCTTCCGCTCCCACAAGCATAACCCAGGTTCCGGACAATCCCTTCACCAACCCCAAGCCGCCCCTTTGGAACTTAACTTTCGTAACCTTCATAGTCATCAACTTTTGCATCTTTTTTGGCTTCGACATGCTGCTCCCGACGCTGTCTCTTTATCTGGACGCCCGGGGCTGCTCCAAGGAAGAGATAGGCTTAATCTTCGCCTCCTTCGCGGCCTCCTCGGTCGTGAGCCGCCTTATGACCACCCGCCTCAGTCGCTGGCTGGGGGCGACCCGGGTCCTGCGGTGCGGCCTGGCCATTTGTTTGGTGGGCTCGCTGATGTTTTTTCTGATCCCCCACCGGTTTTTTTACGCTTTGGCCAGGATACTTCACGGGGCCGGGGTGGGGCTGACCTCGACCCTGATGGTCTCCATGGCCGCCCAGGTCATTCCGCCGCAAAGGCTGGGCGAGGGGCTGGGTTACCTGGGGCTTGGGGCCACGGTGGCCCTGGCCATTGGGCCTTTGGTGGGGATCGATCTTTACGACGACTTTGGTTATAAGGCGATGTTCACCTCGGTGGCCGGCTGCTCGCTCTTGGCCGGCCTCATTAGCCTTAGGCTCCCCTTCATCCGCCTCTCTTCGGATCTGGCCCCGGATCCCCCGGGCCTTAAGTCCTTCGTCGAGACCAGGGCCCTGGGACCGTCGTCGCTAATCTTCATCATGGGGGCCTCCTCCTGCGCCGTCAGCGCCTACCTGGCCATTTACTGTCAGGAGCTGGGGCTAGGCAACGCCGCCGTGTTTTTCGTCGTCTCCACCATCGGGACCCTCTCGGCCCGGACCACCACCGGCCGAATCTACGATCGCTACGGCCCCATGGCCGTCATCCCGCCCGGGGCGGTCGTTTTTAGCATGTCCGTTTTGGTTTTGGTGCTCTTCCCCTCCAAAGTTCCCATGACCGTGGCCGCCATCTTTTACGGGCTGGGCTTTGGCTCGATCTTCCCGGCCGTCCAGGCCCTGACCCTCTCCTCGGTCCCCTCGACCCGGCGCACCGCCGCCTCGGCCGTTTTTTTCATCTGCTTCGATTTGGGCATAGGCCTAGGGACGCTGTTTTTGGGCCTTTTGGCCGGGCATTTCGCCACCTACCGGGTGGTCTACGTGGCCTCGCCCATTTTGATGGTTTTTTTGATCCTGACCTTCTTCGCCCTCTACGGCCGCAAAAAACCCAAACCCCTATGCCCCGGGCACGGACGGGGCGGATCCTGATAGGCCATGGTTTTGACCCCGAAAGGCCTAACCTCGAAAGCCTTAGCCGGGAAGGGCCTAGCGGCCAAGGACTTGGCCGGCCATGGCGTTTTAAAGGCTTGGCCCAATCCCGGAGGGGTCAGCCTGGCCTTCGAGGGTCGGCCGGCCCCGGGCCTCAAACCGGGCCGGACGGTCTCGGCCGGGCAGCTTTTGGCCGTGACCCGCGACCCCTTGGCCGGGGATCTGCGGGCCCCGTTTAGCGCCTCGGTAACGGCCCTAACGCCCGGCCGGATCGATTTGGCCTACGGGCAGGGCCTCTCCGGCCAAGTGCCGGAGCCGGTGGATTTAATGGCCCTGGAGGGGGCCCCTCTGGCCTCGGCCCTCAAATCCTTGGGCGTGGACCAACCTCGCCAGCCGGCGGAAGGCGAGCCGGTTTTGATCTCGGCCCTCTCGCCGGAACCGGGTCTGGATCTGGCCGGGGCCCTGTGGCTGGACCAACGGCCGACCCTGGAAAGGGGCCTTAGGCTCCTGGCCCGCCTCTGGCCGAATAGGGAGTTTTTGGAGATCCTGCCCCCGAAGTTCCCGCCCCTCGGGTCCGGCAAAACCCAAACCTTCGGCGATCCCTTCCCCCTTACCCTCCCGACTTTCCTGCGCCGTAAAATATTGGGCCTAAAAGCCCCCGGCCCGACCGGGGCGGTGGGACCGGAGACGCTCTGGGCCATGGGGACGGTTGCCCGCTCGGGCCTCCCACTGACCTTGATCCCCATGACCATCCAGGGTTTCCATTACCTGGCCCCGCCGGGGGTGAAGCTCTCCGGGGCCCTGGCCGCCGTCAACCTTAAGCCCTTGGCCGGGGATTTGGCCCTCTTGGGCGGATTGGTGACCGGCCGGCCCACGGTCAGGCTGGAACGGGGCCTCAGGGCCCCGGACATGGCCCTAAGGCTCATCCGGGCGGCCCGCC
>JAIRNQ010000116.1 GCA_031257955.1 Deltaproteobacteria bacterium
ATTTAGATTCATCGGCCCATAAATTTGTTGTCAATGTTGATGTTGCGCAAGACAGCGTTATCAGCAACGCTTGGACAGCTTAACCGTCACTTTCTAGACAATTCAAGCCGTCAGGAACACTCTAGCTCTACTTATTTTTAGCTTTGAAACCGAGAACAAAGATTCAATGACATTGGTAGTATATAATCTAAAGCTTTCAACTTCGTCAACTTGATGGAACGTTAGTAATTGATTAATACTTTCTGTTAAACATGAAGTAATTCTGTTATTTTTTGAATAATAATTAATAAATATATTATAATGTTGATATTCGTCCTCTACATTATTTGCCATATAGATATTCTTCAGTAGAGGTATCGCCGTTTTATATTCTTTTTTGGGTAGCAACCCTAATATATTTCTAATTTTGTGTACCCAGCACCTTTGCACCAAAGCGCCCGGAAAACGCGATTTTATCGCCGCCAAACCTCCGGAGCCACCGTCGGTTATAACCATCCGGGGCTGCCCCATCCCCTGGACGCCTGTAAAATGGTCGAACAGTCTACTCCAAGCCTCCTCGCTTTCCGACTCGGCGACGTCCCAGCCGATAACGCTGTACCCGGATTGTTTTACGACAATCGCGGATAAAAGACAAATTTTGTCCGGTTTATTTTTTACCTTTATATATGTAGCGTCAATCATTAGTACATGATTATTATATATTGATAAGTCAGTATCTTGAAATTTGATATATTTATTTAACCAAATATCTTTTTTTCTACTTATACTACTGCGTTTAAAACCACAAATTTTATAATTAAATAATTTATATATTATAGAACTTATTTGATCCTGCGCAACACCTTTCAAATATAAATGAAGCGCTAAATCGTCAACATCTTGACATGAATGGTTATATTTTTCACAAAAACTGACATAAAAAATATCTCCATTACCATCTTTACGAGCTCTATCTTCAATTCTTGGAAGCGCTAAAGTTATATATATACCTATTGCTAATACTATAGTACGCAATTTATGGTAACCTTTTCTTACATATCTATGTAAATTTGTACCTTTAATATAGATATTCTTTCGTTGTTCGAGGAATTTCGCGGCTTGATAGTTCGCTATATGAGTAAAAATAATGGTCGTGATGTATCGGAGTAAGCCAGCGTTGCCTTCTTTATTAAGCACCTCCATAACCTCGGCCATGTCAAAAATAATCTTTGCGTTTTCCTGATCTGTGGTGGTAAACTAAAACATGGGGTGGCGCTCCTCTTTCTTCCTTAGAAGAAGGTCTACTAACTTTGAGGATACGCCACTCCGCTTTTTTTTCAACCCCCCGGCTTTATTTTATTTTTAAAACCAGATTGCGACTTATACCGCAACGCTAATGCGACTATCATAAAAAAGGGCTGTCCAGGCGCTAAACAAGGCGCTTCAATAGCCCTTTTTTATTGCTAAAAGCGTTCTATTAGCATTACAGTTAAACCTTGAAACCTCCAAAAACTTAGTCTTCCGGCGGATGGACGAGGGCAAAGCCCTCGGCCGTCATTCGCCGGTCTTATTTTAAATATCTTTGACATGAAATTAATTTTTACTTAATTATGTTTTTCCTTTTAACTACATAATCTCCTCGCCATCCATGAAAAGCGTACCATCCAGGACAAGCTTGACCTTTTCGTGGTGACTAATGGCTCTCATTTTCTCGGACGCCGTTTGGGCGAGTTTGAACAAAAGAGCGCCAAGCCTCGACCTGCTTAGCCGACCCTTGGTTTTTCCCGTCCTTAACCTTATAGTTGAGAATAAAGATTCTATCGCGTTGGTCGACCTCAAGTTGCGCCAGTGTTCCGCCGGGAAATCGTAAAAACCCAACAGCTCGTCCGTCCACTTAGTCAACGTTTCCGCCGCTTTTGGGTGCTTCACCCCAAGAGATTTCCCCATCGTGGCGATTTTGCGGCCAGCCTCGAACTTGCTCTCGGACATATATATGTCCCTGACCTGCCGCGTCGCCTCAAAGTGCCTAGACTTGGGAAGGTGACGCACCACGTCTCGGAGTTTATGCACCCAACAGTATTGCCGTGCGCAATCAGGGAAAACCTTGCGCAGCCCCGACCAGAGCCCCAGCCCGCCGTCGCCGATCACGAGCCTTGGGGCTTCCATCCCTTGGGATCTGAGCTTGACCAACAGCTCGCGCCAGTTTTCCGAACTCTCCGCGTAACCCTCTCCCATGCCAACCAGCGCCTTGCGGCCATCCTCACCGACGCCCAACAACACCAGCTGGCAAACGTTCTCCTTTTCGCCCCTCACTTTGCTATATATCCCATCAGCCCAAACGTAGGCATACCGCTCTTTTGACATGTCGCGGCTCTCCCAGGACGAAAACTCTTTTACCCAGCAGTCCATCATCCTGTTTATCGTAGACGACGACAGCCCTTTAACCTTCTGGCCGTGCAACGCCTCGAAAACCGACTGGAAATCGGACTCCGAGATCCCCTTAAGGTACATCCACGGGATAAACTCCGCCAGATCGTTCGACCTTTTGAGATATCTGGGGACCATCCGGGAGGCAAAGGCGATCGGTTCGCCTTCAGCCTTCCTGTCGGTTATTCTGGGGGTTTTGACAGGAACGACGCCAAACGGGAATAAAATGTCCCGTTCATTTTGGGTTCCGTGAAGCACTAGACGGCGTTTACCGTTATCCATTAACTCTTGGCGATCTTCTATAAACATGTCGGCTTCGATCGCTAAAGCCTCTGTTATGACTTGTGCCGCTATTTCACGGACAATCTCCGTAAGAGGCGTTCCTTTGCGAACATGTTCTATAAGATACTCTTTTTTTAACATAGGTCACCCTTCTGCCTGCAACCCTCCGGTGCCCGCAAGCGGGCACCGGAGGGGGGAAAGGCTCCCTAAATTTCAGATCTCCAAATTTTGGGCAATAGTCCAAAATTTCGCTTGTAAGAATATCGGATTTGCTGTAAATTACTTTCATATGCTTTGGGGTACCAAAACTACGCCACATATTTCGTACCTCTCAAATAAAAATATCAGCATTTTAAGATAATTATCGAACACGGCACCGATTCCGGCCTTCAGCACCACCAGCTAAAACGCCTTTGACCACCGACAGGCGCGCCCGTTCATTTTTCTTTATTTTCGGGCTCTTTTTCAAAAACGCCATTTCCCAGCGCGTACAGAAAAACCTTAACAGCCAAAAAAGTGGGGCAAAATTAGCGGTAAGAGAACTCTTTTGGACGCGCGTCTTGTTCCCGCTGACCTAAGTTCTGAACAAAAGCGAGCAAGTCAAGGAAAAATCTTACATTGTTTATGATACCAATGGCTGATTTTTGGAAATCTACCCTAATGGCTCCAGGCTCTGGCGGCTGAAATACCGCAAGGACGGCAAGGAAAACAGGAAAGTTTTCTGCCAGTCATGAGCGGAATTCCAGCCTTTCGGTTATTTCTCGAAACACCCAGTCCTGGAATACCTTCCCGTATACAAGCGCGAAGAATTCAGGTATATGTTGACCCGTAAAGCGTTTTTTGGCCGTGAAATTCGCCTTTGCTCGCATACGCCACATCGCGGGAAGGCTCTTGAACTTTCTGGAAAACTTTACGCTGATATACAGAAATTCTGGCTTTGTGTACCTTTCGTCTTAATTTCTAGATTTAATTTCAGCTACTTTTTTCGCGCGGCCGATCGTCTGGAATTGCTCACCCAGGCGAATTCTATTGGCTATTCGTTTTGGTTTTGTTTTTACTTCCTTTCGGACGGCCCCGTTGACAGATAGATTCTTGGGTATCAGACTGGACAGAAGTTGCTTCGGCTTTTACTATATTCTTAGAGAGACGCCCTTTTTTTCTGGCCATTTTGTGATATTGGACTTGAGCTGTTTAGATCATAATTGACATCACTGTGAATCACTTTAGGTTTATTTTTTTGCTCTTTGGAGACCGACAATAGAAAATAGATGGAATGATAAAAACTCCATTCTATATAGTTATAATAAAAGCGCTAATAAGTATCATTAAGCATCAACGCATATCAAATATAGGCCTATTTTTCAACTTTATCATTTATGTTTACGCTATATTACGCATCATTATTATGCTATCAATTGAAGATATTAAGAAGATTGTTACTCCACTAGCTCAAAGTCATGGAGTTGAACGGATGTTTCTTTTTGGCTCATACGCTCGTGGAGAGGCTACTATGGAAAGCGATATTGATTTTCATATTGACAAGGGCGCGATTACGGGATTATTCTCATTCGCTAACTTTCTGAACTCACTTGAGGATGCGTTGGGAGTCCGTGTGGATTTATTGACTACTGAATCATTGAGACAATCTTTTCGTGATGAAATTAGTTCGGAGGAGATTCTAATTTATGATATCAAACAGACTTCTTGAAGTCCTTATGCGTATCATTCACCATTGTGATATAATTTCCGATGCTAGATTCAGATTTGGCGATTCACTGGTTGATTTTCTCAATGATGAACTTTATAGAAATGCGGTAATAACGTGTATTACGTAGATTAGCGAGTTAACCAATGCTTTTCCCGATGAATTTAAAACATTACATCTTGACATACCTTGGAGAGATATAAAAATTACACGTAATATTGTAGTTCACAGATATGGGTCAATTGATAATAAAGTATTATGGGCTACCATTACTAAAGATATTCCTGTTTTAAAATTCCAAATACAGCAGATAGTAAATTTGTACGAGAAAGAATCTCAGTCCGAATCAAACACGGAAACAGAACCTAAAGGGCCACGTCCATAACGCTGACAAGTTTGATGTGAACACATAGCTTGAAATGTTAGACCAGAAACGTTATAATTTAGTTTTGTTCACTTAATTTATCCTTTTATTGAATATATTCATGATTATTTTGCCTTTTAGAACACAATTTTATTAAGATGTTCAATGAGTATCTTTACAAAAAACTGTTTTGGGAAAAATGTACCAAAATTAAGTCCCAAAGCCAATGACTGCAATATTTAATTAAGTAAAAGTATGCGTTTTTGCCAGATTTACCCCTACTGGCCCGTTGAGTTTTTTTTAGCCGGGGGTCTGGCGATTTTGGGGTAGGTAAAGGTTTTTCGCGGGAAAGTAGCCCCATTGGGGACATTCCCGACCAAGGGGACATGGGCCAGTTGACCGTTTGGCTTATGGGCGCGCTTAGCTTTTTGCTTGTGCCAAGCCTTTAGGGTGCGGTTAGGTCTATAGGCGCGACTTAGTTTCTTGGTTCAGCCGATCTAAAAACGAAGGCTGGAAACACTTAAATTGTGTTTCCAGCCTTTTTTATTGCCCATAGGGATAAATATTTATAGGTTTTATAGTCGCCGTTATTTTAGTTCTCTATAATAGCACTTTTGTTAACTTTACCTATATGGGTTTTTATAGTCGCCCTTATTTTAGTTCTCTATAATAGCATTTTTTTATCTTTACCTATAAGGAGTAATTCATGATTAGGGTTTTAACGGGCTTTTGGTCCAAGGTTATTCTCTCCGCCCTTATGGTGCTGGGCGTAAGTTCGGGGCTTTTGGCGGTCGATCACACCAAAGGGACGTTGGTACTTGGGACAGAGGCCGTTTTGAGGCACTTTAACGGAGCGGTCCAGTCCGGTTCGGCCACGGCCTTGCCTTCGACCCAGATATTCGCCAGTCCCTTGAGGTTTGACGAGAACTGGAACCCGCAGCCATATTTGGCCGAAAGCTGGGAGTTTTCCGAGGACGGGTTGACGTTGACCTTGAAGCTGGTCCAGAAGGCCATCTTTCACGACGGTAAGCCGGTAACCTCGGCCGACGTGGCCTTTACCATAAAAACCATCAAGGAAAACCATCCGTTTCAAACCATGCTGGAAGCGGTGGCCAGCGTGGACACCCCCGACGATCACACGGCGGTCATTCACCTCTCCAAGCCCCATCCGGCCATTCTCTTGGCCATGTGCCCTGGCCTCATGCCCATCCTCCCCAAACACGTCTATGACACCGGCGAAAACATCAAAGAACACCCGGCCAATCTAAAACCCATTGGCTCCGGTCCCTTCAAGCTCACCGAGTTCGTGGCCGGCGAGTATTTCGTCCTGGAGAAGTTCGACGGGTTTTTTATCGAAGGGAGGCCTCTACTGGACAAAATCGTGGTCCGGATCCTGCCGGATACCAACGCCCAAATCCTGAGCCTGGAAAACGGGGAACTGGATGGCATTCCGATGATAAACGATGTCCGGGCGGTACAGAGGCTGGAGAAAAACGCCGATCTGATCGTCACCAACGATGGCTTTGAGGGCATCGGGGCCATAAACTGGCTGGCCTTCAACACCAAAAAACCACCCCTCGACAACGTTAAGGTCCGCCAGGCCATAGCCTGGGCCGTGGACCGCAAGTTCATAATCGACAAGCTCATGCTGGGCAAGGTCGAGCCTTCCTACGCCCCCATTTCGCCGGGATCGCCGCTTTCGACCACCGAGGTTGAGCATTACGATCTGGATCTTGACAAGGCCAACGCCCTGCTCGACGAGGCCGGCTTCCCAAAAAAGGAAAACGGCGAGAGGTTTGCCCTGCAGGTGGATTACGAGCCAGAGGCCGAGTTTTTGCAGCATAACGTCGCGGAGTATCTTAGATCGCAGCTAAAGAAAATCGGGATCGCCGTTACCGTAAGGAGTTCGGCCGACTTTCCGGCCTGGGCCAACCGGGTCTCCAACTATGACTTCGATCTGACCATGGACACCGTCTACAACTGGGGCGATCCGGTCATAGGCGTGGGCCGCACCTATGTCAGCACCAACATTAGGCCGGGAATCATGTGGTCGAACACCCAAAGCTACGCAAACCCCAAGGTGGACGAGCTTTTGAACAAGGCGGCCGTGGAAATGGACCCTAAGAAAAGAAAAGATCTCTACCTCGAGTTCCAAAAAATCGTGGTCGACGAGGTCCCGATATTTTTCATAAACGTGGTTCCCTATTTTGGGGTTTACCGCAAAGGCTTGGAAAACATCCCCACTACCATATGGGGTCCCCTCTCACCGCTGGATCAAGTCCACTGGGCCGGGGAGTGATCTTTTGGCCGTCCCCTTAAACCGGGCCAAGGCGCCAGCGCCGACCCTTCCCCCCGCCAGGGGGGAGGGCGCCGGTGGCCGGAAAGGCTTGGCCTCCCTGGCGAAGGCCGCGGGCTTTCGGCTCTTTAACTCGGTCGCCCTGTTGCTGGCCGTGGTAGTCCTTAACTTCATCCTAATCCATTCGGCCCCCGGGGATCCCGCCGAGGTTATCGCCGGGGAAATGGGCGGATCCACCCCGGAGATCATGGCCGAGATCCGGGCCCGCTACGGCCTGGACCAACCCCTGCCCAAGCAGATATTTATCTACGTCAAAAGCGTGGCCAGCGGGGACTTGGGCTACTCGTATTTTTTTAACCAACCCGTTTCGGGCCTAATCCTCAGGCGGGTGCCGCCGACGGTGCTGCTCATGGTCTTTTCCCTCACCCTGGCCGCCCTGGTGGGGGTGACCCTGGGGGTAATCTCCTCGGCCCGGCCAAATTCGCCCTTAAGCCATTTGGTAACGGCCTTTTCCCTGGCCGGTTACGCCTCTCCCGTTTTTTGGACGGGCTTGATACTGATGCTAATTTTTGGCCGCTTTTGGCCCATCTTTCCCATAAATGGGATGTTTGACGTGGTCGGCGGCCACAAGGGGCTGGCCTATGCCCTGGACGTCTTAAGGCACATGGCTTTACCCAGCCTGACGCTAATCTTGCTAAACGCCGCCCAGTTTTCCCGGCTGGCCAGGGCCAGCATGCTGGAAAACCTTTCCATGGACTACATCCGCACGGCCAGGGCCAAGGGACTGAGCGAGACCAGGGTCTTTCTGGGCCACGCCCTCAGAAACGCCCTTATGCCCATCGTCACCATGGCCGGGCTTCAGTTTGGTCCGCTTTTGGCCGGGGCGGTGGTGGTGGAGACGGTCTTTGGCTGGCCGGGCCTGGGCCGGCTGGTATTTGACAGCATCCTAAGACGGGACTACCCGGTTCTCTTGGGCATTCTTTTAATCTCGGCGACCATGGTGATCGTCGCCAACCTCCTGACCGACATTCTCTACCGGGTTATCGACCCCAGGGTCGGGGTCGGTCGCGGCGGGCCGGCCCAATGAGCCCGAACCTCCACCGAGTCCCCGATCCCAAGGTCGGGGTCGAGGTCGATCCTCTAGGCGCCGGATTGGAAGCCCCGCCCTTGGGCGCCGGCCCGGAGGCGGGAGGGGACCCGTCACCGGGAATGCCCGTTAATCGGTCCCAGAGGCCTTTAGAGCGAGGTTTGGCCTTTCCGGGCACCCCTGGTGCCATAAAACCGTCCGGGGCCTCCCAGAGTCGCTACAGGCGGTTTCTGAGGCTATTCCTAAAAAACCCGGCCGGACTCGCCGGGGCGATTTTAACCGCCATCATGGTTCTCACGGTCACCCTGGGCCCGGGCCTCTACGGGGTAGACCCCTTCGAAATCGTCTCGGCCCCTTTCATGGCCCCCGACTCCGAGACCCCCATGGGTACCGATTACGTGGGCCGGGACATCCTAGCCGGCGTTCTATCCGGGGGCCGGGCCTCCCTTAGCGTGGGCCTTTTCGCCGCCATGCTTACCGCCGTCATCGGCTTAACCATCGGCTCGGTGGCCGGTTACTTTGGCGGTTTTATGGACACTTTCCTCATGAAAGTGACCGAGTTTTTCCAGGTCCTGCCCAATCTGTTGTTTGCCATGGTGTTGGTTACCATTTTTGGGCCCACGCTTTTCATGGTGACCGTGTCCATCGGGCTGGCCAGCTGGATGAACGTGGCCAGGCTAACCCGGGCCGAATTCATGCGGCTTAAGGAAATGGATTTCGTCCGCTCGGCGGTGACGGCCGGGGCCACGGCGCCAAGGTTAATGCTGGCCACCATTTTGCCCAATGCCCTGCCGCCGATAATCGTGGCCGCCGCCTTTGACATAAGCTTCGCCATCCTTCTGGAAGGTTCGCTAAGTTTCTTGGGTCTGGGCGACCCCAACCGCATGAGTTGGGGCCTGATTATAGGCCAAAACAAAAACTACGTCCTGGACGCTTGGTGGACCGTGGTCTTCCCCGGGGCGGCCATATTTCTCTCGGTACTGGGTGTCTGCCTCACCAGCGACGGCCTAAACGACGCCCTTAACCCCCGGCTGGAATAACCCCCCAGCCGCCCGTTCCGGTCCGGCTGGGCGGGCCCGCCTGGGCGGGGCCCAGTATCGGCAAACCATAATCGGCAAACATAATGGTCCTTTCGGTCGAAAATCTAACGGTGGTCTCCAGCCAAGGCAAAAGAACCTTCCCGGTGGTCGAGGATTTGTCGCTGTCGATCGGGCGGGGCGGGACTTTGGCCCTGGTGGGGGAGTCGGGCTGCGGCAAGACCGTGTCCGCCCTTTCGATCATGGGGCTCCTCCCGCCCGGCTTTTCCATCGCCTCCGGCTCAATCACCTTGGGCGGGGAGAAGATTTCCTCGCTGCCCAAATCCAAGCTCCGGGGCCTACGGGGCCGACGGATGTCGATGATCTTCCAGGAGCCCATGACCGCCTTAAACCCGGTAATGGCCATAGGCAAACAAGTGGCTGAGGTCCTAAAGTCCCACCGCATCTGCCCCCCTGGCCAGATCAAGGGCCGGGTGGTCGATCTCTTGGCCGAGGTGGGCCTTCCGGATCCGGAGCGGCAATACTGGGCCTACCCGCACGAGTTTTCTGGGGGCATGCGCCAGAGGGTCATGTGCGTTATGGCTTTGGCGGCCAGCCCGGATCTGATTATCGCCGATGAGCCGACCACGGCCCTGGACGCCACCGTCCAGGCCCAGATCCTCGATCTGTTGAGGGACCTCCAAGCCAAAAGGGGCCTGGCCATTCTTTTGATTACCCATAACCTCTTGGCCGCCAGCTTACTGGCCGACCGGGTGGCCGTCCTTTACGCCGGCCGTAAGGTCGAGGAAGGCCCGACCGACGAGGTTTTGACTAACCCGCTTCACCCTTACGCCAGGGGCCTCATGGACAGCCAACCCAAGCTGACTCTCGGCCAGGGCGGCACCCAGGGGATGGCCCGGCGGCTAAAAATCATAGCCGGCCAAGTGCCCCCGCCCTCGCAACGCCAGGGCGGCTGCCACTTTCATGGGCGCTGCGAAGCTTCGACGGATAAATGCCAAAAGGAAATACCCACTCTAATAGCCCGAAGCGGCGGCCATAGCGTCGCCTGTTTTGGGGCGGAAGAAGGAGGGAAGGCGTGAACGCTCAAGATAACGTCGATCTGTTGCGGGTCGACAACCTCTCGGTCACCTATAGCCGAAGGGGTAGCCCCGGGGCCATCAAAGCCGTTCGCGACGTGAGCTTTAAGGTGCGCAAGCGCAAAACTATGGGGTTGGTGGGCGAGAGCGGTTCGGGCAAAACCTCGGCCGCACTGGCGGTCATGCGGGTTCTGGAACCGGCTTCCGGGACCATCCACTTGGGCGACGTGGATCTTACCGGCCTGGCCGGCCGGGCCCTCAGGCACCAGCGGCACAGGTTCCAGATGATCTTCCAAGATCCGGCCTCGTCGCTAAACCCCAGACTCAGGGCCCGGGACATCCTCACCGAGCCGATGCTTCTGTGCGGCTTGGGCTCCAAGTCCCAGCGGCTGGAAAAAGCCGCCGAGCTTCTCGACAAAGTCGGCCTGCCCCCTGACTGCCTGGGCTTGTACCCCCATCAGTTTTCCGGCGGGCAACGCCAGAGACTGGTCATAGCCCGGGCCCTTTCCACCTCCCCCGAACTGGTGGTGGCCGACGAACCGGTCTCGGCCCTGGACGCGGCCATACAAGCCCAAATCTTGAACCTTTTGAGCGATCTGCGGGCCAACTTTGGCCTTACAGTTTTGTTCATCAGCCACGATTTGGGCGTGGTCCAACACGCCTGCCATGACGTGGCCGTTATGCGCCGTGGCGAGATCGTGGAAATGGCCTCCACCGAGGCCCTCTTCTCTTGCCCTTCCCACCCCTACACCTGGGCCCTCCTCTCGGCCTCCATCCCCGGCGGCCCCCTCAAATCGGTCCTAAAAAAAGCCTTTGGGCTGGCCCCAGAAAAAAGCCTCCGCGATAAAGGCACCCATCAAAACGGCGCCCATTCTAACGGCGTCCATTATAATGGCCTTAACGACAACGGCGGTTGCCTTTACTCCGCTTGCCCGCTACGGGAGGCCCGCTGCCGCCAAGAAAGCCCACCCTTGCGCGAAATTGACCCGGGGCATTTTTCCCGCTGCCATTTGGCCAATCAGGTCCGCGACCTCGGCGGCGCCCTCCTTGCCGGCGCCTCCGAAAACTCCCGCGACCGTGACCAAGCCCATGGCCACGGCCACAGCCCCGACTTCGGCCAAACCTTCCCCGGCCAACCCAAATCGCCGGGCGATTTAACCGTCGCCGCCTGAGCCAAACGACCAAGCGGCCAAGCGGCCAAACTATCTAAACGACCGGCACGGCGACTGGATTATTTCTGGACGGCACCCGTCCAGACCAAGGGGAACAGATGACCTCGGCGACCAGAATCTTTTATAACGGGACCATCCTGACCATGGACGAATTCGGCACTGAGGCCGAAGCCCTGGCCATAATCGGCGATCGGATAGCCTTGGTTGGAACCCATGCCCAAGTTACGGCCTTGGCCTCGAGCCAGACCGAGAGAACCGACCTAAAGGGCCTCACGCTCCTTCCGGGTTTTATCGACGGGCATGGCCACTTCATGGAAACGGGCCGCTCCCTCGGCTTCAAGGTGGATCTGAGATCGCCCCCGATAGGGACGATCAAAAACCTGGACGACTTGGCGGGGGCCATAAAAGCCCGGGTCGAGGCCACTCCCAAGGGCAAATGGATAGAGGGTTTTGGCTACGACGACACCCTCTTGGAGGAAAAGCGCCACCCGTTGGCCCAAGACATCGACCGGGTCGCCCCCGATCACCCGGTAACCCTAAGCCACGTCTCCGGGCACTTTCTGGCCGCCAATAGCTATGCCATGAAAACCGCCGGCCTAAACGCCCAAACGCCCGACCCGCCCGGGGGTAGGCTGAGGCGCCTCCCCGACTCTTCGCCCAGCGGACTTTTCGAGGAACCGTCGGCCATCGATCTGGTGGAAAAATACCTGCCCACCTACGGTCCCGACCAGGAACGCAAGGCCGTGGTCACCGCCTCCCAAGTTTGGGCGGCCAAAGGGGTCACCACCGCCCAGGACGGCTGGACCTCGGAGCTTAACCTCCAGAGCCTCTTGGCCGCCGAAGGCTTCCAGGCCCCACCGGCCAACCTCCCCGCCGCCGAGGCCACTTTGTCCCCAGCGGCCAGCCTCCTGAAGGTCAGGGTCCAGATCCTGCCAAGCCACGGGGCGGTCGACTCCATGGGACTACCCCTCGCTTCCGGCACGCCAATTACCGAAAAAATCGTCCTGGGCCCGGTTAAGCTCTTCGCCGACGGTAGCCTTCAGGGTTACACCGGCTACCTCTCCAACCCTTACCATAAGGCCATGTACGGCCTGGGTCCGAGATGGCGCGGCTACCCCATGTTCGACCCGGACAAGCTGGCCGGGGCGGTTCTCAAACACCACCTGGCCGGACGCCAAATCGCCATCCACGGAAACGGCGACCAAGCCATCGAACACATCATCCAGGCCTTTGAGGCGGCCCTAAAAGTTCGGCCCGTATCCGACCACCGCCACTTCGTTATCCATTGCCAAACGGTCAGGGAAGACCAGCTCGACCGGATAAGCCGCTTGGGCTTGGGAGCCTCGTTTTTTGTGGTCCACCTTCACCACTGGGGCGATCGCCACGCCGACATCTTCCTGGGGCCCGATCGGGCGGCCAGGTTAAACCCTCTCTTGAGCGCCCTGGAACGCTCCATCGTCTTTAGCCTCCATAACGACAGCCCGGTCACCCCGGTCGATCCCCTGCGCTCTGTGCAAACCGCCGTCCTGAGACTCTCGGGTTCCGGCCGGCCCCTGGGCCCGGAATACGCCATCACCGCCTACCAAGGCCTCCGGGCCGTCACCGCCTCGGCCGCCCACTTAGCCTTTGAAGGCCACCGCAAAGGCCGCTTGGCCAAAGGCCTTCTGGCCGATCTGACCGTTTTGCGCCACAACCCCCTCGCCGTACAGCCCGAGAAAATCGCCGAAATCGAGACCTTGGAGACCATCGTCGGCGGACAAACCGTTTATGGAGGCCTATAACGCCTCCATAAAATAACCCCCAACCGTCACAACGGCCATTATCGTTCTTTACCGGTTACAATATTTTACTTAAAAATACCCAAGGTCAAACCTTTAATAAACGCCGTCAAAATAAACCCAAAACCTAACTAATCTCGTACCCTTTTTCCGCCCCTTCCGAGCGACCTCACCACCATGTTTCTCGGTAAACCCTACCCTTGTCCAAACATATCCTTCCAATTCCAACCACCATATTTCCTCAAAAACTTTACGCCTATGGCCAAAAACACCTTGACTAAAACACTATTCGATGAGATAATCATCTCATGATGATATACGTCCGTGTTTGCTAATACCACCGACAATGTGCCGCGGAAGGCCCACAGATGGTCCGAGGATGGGCCCCATATGGTCCGCGGGTGGGCCCCGGATGGTTTTTCCGCGACTATAGCCCACTCGGGAGCTATAGTCTGTTCAGGAGCATCTGCCCCCTCGAGATTCTGGACCACCTGGGAGCATCTGCCCCTTTGGGACTGTGGGCCCACTCGGGAACGTCTGCCCCCTGGCGATTTTGGGGCGCCTCAGGCAGTGCCTGAAATACACCCGGAAAGGAGGATTAACGACAACCGATATAAAATAGCTTTGGCTACTTAACGGCCTATATTTATCATCGGACAATACCCACGTTAAACGTTGGCGCTGAGGTTTGGTGCGCTTCCTTAAGCAAAGTCACTTCCTCAGAGCTTAAAGGTACTATTTTTAGGTATTCATCTTATCGTTATCTGGACATGGACATTTTTGGTCCCAAGTTAAACGACAGATATGATACTGAACGAATCCACAACTAAGCTAATAACTAAGCCAGTAACTATGTTAAGGATGGTTAAAAAATGGAATCGAATCGTTATTTCCCACCCAAAAACCCCGCCGAGAGCCTTATCTCCTCTTTAAACTTGAAACGCGCGAGAATCGTGACCGCAAGATCCGAACCCGTAAGATCCGAGACTGTAAAATCCGAGGCACTGAGATCCGAGACCGCAAAATCCGTGGCTGTGAGACCCGAGCCCGCGAGAGTCAGAGTCGATAACCGCTTGAACGACTGTCGGCCAAATCGTTTGGCCTTGCCGGCCAAAGACAGGCCGGCCGGAGACGGGGCGGCCGCGCATTATGAGGTTAAAAAAATCGCCGCGGCCAAGAAGTTTCTAAAAGCGGGCACTTCGATAGCCATCATCGAAAAAGTTTTGGGCCTAAGCCGCTCAAAATTCATCGACTAAGGTTAAGCTTCCACTTAACGTTAGCTTTATATAAACTACCTTCCCAGCCAAGTGGCCTTTCCTGCCCCTTGGCCAATTTAGGCCTTGGCTAACTGTCAACCATCTCCACCCCGATAGCCCCGGGGACATTTTCCCCGGGGCCCAATCACCAAAAAGTTTATCCCTTGGGCCATTACCCGCGAAAGCTGCCTACCGGCGGACCTAAATCTTCACCCCACTGGTCCCCAAATCACCCTCGGCACTCCGCCAATTCTTGAAAAAAACGTATTTTAAGTGGACTTAGGTCTGGGCCCGTCCCGGGACTCGGGAGGGGGATCCGGGTAACCGGAGTGAGTAACCCGGGGATTCTGGGAGTCCGGCCAGAGGGGAGCCCGGCCAGAAGAGCCCCGCTAGTGGGTCTAGAAGCCCCTACAAGGGCCCTGACGATTCAGGGGGTAGGGGAGGTAGCCAGTGAATTGAGAATTATCGCCAGACGCGCTCTCAGGGGCCATAGCGGGCAAATGGGTGAGTGAGGAAGGTTGCCCGGGCCTCGGGAGGGAGATCCGGGTAACCGGAATGAGTAACCTGGGATTCTGGGAGTCCGGCCAGAGGGGAGACCGGCTAGGGGAGCCCGGCTAGGGGGTCTAGAGGCCCCTACAAGGGCCCTGGCGATTCAGGGGGTAGGGAGGTAGCCAGTGGATTGAGATTTTTCGCCAGACGCGCTCTCAGGGGCCATAGCGGGCAAGTTGAGGCTGGGAAGATATTCAGGGAGTCGGGAAGTTGCTCCGGGCGCCCGGGGGAGCGGTCAGGGGAAAAGCGTCACAATCCTGACAGAGGTTAGCCCAAGTTCGGCCAGAGCCTGAAAAAAAAGTAGTAATATTAAGCTGTTGTGTAAAAAATAAAAATATTTCCACAACAAAACTTTGGGAATCACGAGCCAGAATTGTAACTATTGCGGCGTTCGCTTCTCTTGAGTACCTCTCCAGGTCGATTTGTTATCCTTATGGCACGATAAATGGTTTGATGGCTTTCATCCCTGTCCCTTTCGCCCTCGGCGAGGGCGAGGTAGGAACGAGCTTCCCCGGTTCTCTTAAGGAGACGATTGAACTTTTCGATATACATGGTTAGATAGTACAGCTAATATAGTCGCAAGTCAACCAATATAGAACCGTTTCTGCATGATACAGGATAGTTTTCAATTCTACAACACTTTTATCTTCAGAATAACATACGATAATTATAAGACTTTTCTCCAGGATTTTGTCCCAAAAATCGTAACTACAGGAAAATATGCGATTTTATGTTTTTTGACTCCGGCACCCAGGCCGAACTTGGGTTAGGATAGACGAGGGGTTATCAGGCCCCGCCGCTACCGTTGAACGGGAAAACGACAGAGGCCACCGCGCCGACCGGCCAAGATTCGGCCCCAAGCCGTCCGGAAGCCCAAACAACTGTGACGACTTATACCAGCCTTAAAAACTGGCCCTGACGATGAAATCCTTGATCAGATCCCGCCCACTCCCGTCCGGGCCAACAAACCCGACCCTCTCAAGGCGCAAATCAAGTGACAGGGCCCCCAAGTCTAACAATACGCCAACGTCCCAATCTGGACGCTTCAGGCGGCTCAGAGGAAGCTCCCGGGCTAAACCGGCCATGATGTTAGTGTCCACGCCCATAATATATCTGGGGTGATGATCGTCGCATCTTTCCGGGCGCTCCTTCTCGGCTTGATAGTCGCCGTCGTAAAGATGTCGATAATGGTTGCCATCGCAGTTTATCAGAACGCCGCCTTTTCCCAAGAGCCGCCGCCAGGAAGAGTAGGCCTTGGCGGGATCCTCGAGGGTCCAGGTCACGTTGCGCGAGATGACGAGATGAAAATCCCCCGCCCCAAACGGAGGCTCCTGGGCGTCGCCTTGGACCAAGGCGACGGTTACGCCCGCCTTCGCCGCGTTCCCTCTGGCCTCCTCTAACATCTTTTCCGAATAATCAAGGCCCGTTACCTCCCACCCCTCCCGAGCGAGGAGGACTGAAAAGAAACCCGGTCCGCAGCCCACGTCCAAGGCCCGGCCCCTTGGCCCGGCGTTCGGCAGAAGGGGCCTTAACCGCTCAAGCCATTTGATGCCCTCCTCGGAGGCCAAATCGTCTCCGGTTTTTAGCGAAAAGCCCTCGGCCCTGGACTCCCAATAGTCGTTAATGGCGTTTTTCAGTCTCAAGTTAGTCTCCTTGCCGGCTATCCCGGCTGGTTGGTTTACGGTGGATTGCGAGAGACTCCGCGGTGAGAATCACCAGATCCGTAGCGGCGAATCGTAAAATCCCGCAGGGACTTATCGTTAGGGCCCGAGAGGCGAATAGTCAAGTCCCGCTGGGCTAATCGTCAGGTCCAGTGGGGCGGATCTCCAGGACCCGAGAGGCGAATAGCCAAGTCCCGCTGGGCTAATCGTCAGGGCCAGTGGGGTGGATCGCCAGGGCCTGAGCGGCGAATCACAAGGGCTCGAGGGGGACCACGGTCAAAAAATTCGACAAGGTCCGCTCCACGCTCGCCTCGACTTTATAGACCTCGGCTAGCAGATCCGGGCGCAAAACCTTCTCGGAGACCGCGAACGATTTAACCCTGCCCTCGTGGAGCATCAGAAGCTTGTCGCTGTACCTAGCGGCCAGCATCAGATCATGGGCCACGACCACGGTGGCGGCCCGATTGCGACGGGTGTAGTCCCGGACAAGGTTCATGACCAGGAGTTGGTGCCGCAAATCGAGCGCGCTCGTCGGCTCGTCGAGGAGCAAGGCCTTGGGTTTGGAGACGAAAGCCTGGGCCAGAAACACCAATTGTTTCTGGCCGCCGCTAAGGCTGCTCATGGGAAAACGCGAAAGATCGTCTAGGCCCAGCTCCCCAAGCAGGGCCTCCACCCTTTGGGACTGCTCCTCGGAGACTCGCCACCTCAAGTCCGATACCAGACCAAGAAGGACCATCTCGAAGACGGTGAGCTTGCTGTTAACCTGGGAGAGCTGGGGCACAAAGGCCAACGTTTCCACGGATAGGGGGCGGCCGTCGTCGTCGCGAAGCTTCACGCTCCCCGAGGCTTTCAACTGTTTGGCGATGGAGCGGAGCAACGTCGTCTTGCCCCCGCCGTTTCGACCGATGACGGTGGTTATCTCTCCGCCCTCGAAACAAGCGGACACGTCGTTTATGACCAGCGGTTTGTTGCCGCCGAAACTGAACGATAAGTTCGATATCTCCAGGCTGGCCACGACTATCTCCCAGATTTCATTAGCAGAACGAATAAAAACGGCACCCCGACTATGGACGTGACTATGCCCACCGGCAGCATGGAGCCGCTGGAGAGCAATTTGGCGACTATCGAGGCCGAGAGCAGAAGCGACGCCCCCAAGAGGGTCGCGGACGGTTGGAGGAACCTCTGATCCTCACCCATGACAAGTTTGGCGCAGTGCGGAGCCACCAGCCCAACGAAGGCCACCGTGCCGATGAAACCAACGGCCCCGGCCACCATGAAGGCACTGAGCAGAAATACCTGGAGCCTCAGGCGCCGCACATTGACCCCGAGGCTCAAAGCCCGATCCTCGCCGATGGTCAAAGCCGTAAGCTTCCAAGCCATACGGGAGAGAATAAACAACCCCGCCAAAAGGAGGGCGGAGTTTGCCGAGACGCAAATCCAGGTGGAGCGGGCGAGATTGCCGAAGGTCCAGCCGGCTATTATCTGAGCCACTTCGGGAGAGGCCCGGTATTGAAGATACTGCTGGAGTGCCTGAAAGAAGAAGTTCATTATAATGCCGGAGAGGATGAGCGTCCCCGGTGACAACCCCCTTAAACGCCCCAGCTGATAAATGAGAAGGGAGATGGACAAGGCCAGTATCAGGGCCATGATGATCGTTCCCAGCCACAACTGGCCGAAAACGGTCAAGCCAGCGGTCACCGCAATGGCCGCCCCGAAACTGGAGCCGGCCGTGATCCCCAAGGTGTAGGGACTGGCTAGGATATTGTTAGTGATATTCTGTATTTGGAGGCCGGCGAGACTGAGGGACCCTCCCACGAAGACGCAGGTGAGGGTCATCGGAAGCCTCAGCGACCAGATGATGGTCGATCCCGACGACTCCCCCCGCGGCCCTTCCATAAGAATGCCGGCAACATCCCTGACCGTAAGCCCCGAGGAGCCAATCAAGAGATCCACCATCGAGAGTGCCAGGGTTACGACGAGCATGAGAAGAATCAAAAGCCGCCTTCTGGCGTTGAGACTCCTGTAACGCTCAATTCCAGCGCCCGAGGCTGGGGAGGGCGATGCCCCAACCCCAGTGCCCGAGGCTGTGGATGGCGAGGCCCCAAGCCCAGTGTCCGAGGCTGGGGCAGGCGAGGCCCCGACACCAGCGCCCGAGGCTGGGGAGGGGGTGGGCGAAGCGCCGATTAGCGGGTCGATGACTCCCGCCCCCATGGCCCGATCTCCGTTTCCAGACGTCAATTCCCGTCAGCCCCGACCGGTCCCAGGACGAAGACGCCGGTGTATTTTAGCTCGGGTAGGAACTCCTTATAAAAATTCGCGAGATTCTCCTGGGGTTTCAGATCGGCGAAGAGCTCGGGGTACATGACTTGGGCGATAAACTGGCTGAAAACGTAGTCGGCCATGTTCCTGAGGCTCCCGTGATCCACGGCGTAGATCTGGCCGTTCTTGACCGCGGTGAGATGCCTCCAGTTAGGCCTTTTGGCGAAAGCCTTCAGGCGGCCCTCGGCGGTGGCCTCGTCAACGGTGAAACCCATGCGCATCTGATCGCTCTCGGAACCGCTCCATATACTCCCGCCCACAAATATAATCTGTGGATCGGCCGAAAGTATGAACTCGTTGTCGAGTGGCGCGTAAGGCTGCTCCATGTCCTTGGCTAGGTTATCTCCCCTCAGACCGCTGACGATTGCCCCCCAGAGGACGGTGTTGTTGTAGCTGTTGCCATTCTCGGCCAACCCTTTGTTGCCAAGTTCCACGTATACCCTCGGCATGGGAGTATTTGAGTCAAGCGTCGAAAGCCTCCGGTGGAGCTCACCCACGGCCTGCGCGTAAGCGTCAATCTGGCGCTTGGCCACATCCTCCCGGCCCAGGATCCGACCGAGGATTTCGTTGCTTTTAGAGTGCGTTTCGATTTTCATCGAGTGATAGTCCAAGACCACGACCTTCGCCCCCGCGCTCTCGAATATTTGGAGACGCTGCTCGTTGGCGGCGAATTGGGACCTGTCCACGATTATCACGTCAGGTTTTAGCGACAATATCTTTTCCGCGTCCAGGACGGAATCGTGATAGCCGCCAATGCTGGTAATCTCTTTTAAAATGGGAAATGACTCGGTGAAAACGGTGTATTCCCCCAAGCGGGTGTCCTGCCAACCGTCGAAAGTCATGCCCACCACCCGATCAAGGCTCACCGCCCCGCCGACCATCAGATAATTGGCGATGTACTGGGCAACTATTATCCGCTCGGGCGCCCGCTCGATAGTCACCTCACGACCGGCGAGATCGGTGAAGGTTACCGGAAAAATCCCCTGGGACCGGGCTAGGCCCGGGATTGCCAACACAATCGCCAAGGCTAGGGAAACGACCGTGAAAAGAAGTGTTGTTGGCTTGGGAAGATTGCCGTGCCGAGTCATGAAAAACCTCCATTGACGTTTGACGTTTGGACAAAAAAAACCGTCCCCCTCGAATCTTGACGATTTGAGAGGAACGGTCTTCGTGACCTATATCAGTTAATTTGAGGACGGTTAGAAAAAAGCCTTCAAAGCCATTTAATGGGCAATTTTAGCACTTAAGCGTCACGGCGGCAAGCGCTTCTTACAAAACGAAACGTAAAACACATATTGACAAACCAGGGTATCGGTGCTTAAATTACGGATTGCCCCATCAGGCTTTGGTTGTTCCGGGCCGGTGGGCGAACGATTTTGGGTCAGTCCGGGCGCCGGTTTACCGGGGCCGTCGGAAGGCTGGCCATAACCAGGCCAAGGGAGGCCGCCCCAAACGGCGGATTAGGTTATGAAGAAAGACATACACCCCAATTATAAGGAAGTTACCGCCGTGTGCGCTTGCGGGAACGAATTTACCACCGGTTCGGTGCTGGACGGCATCAAGGTCGAGATTTGCTCAGCTTGCCATCCGTTCTTTACCGGCAAACAAAAGCTGGTTGACACGGCCGGCCGGGTCGAGCGTTTCCAGCGCAAATACGCCAACACCCCCAAACCTACCAGCAAGAAAAAGAAGTAAGAATACCGGTAAGTGCGATGAAAGAGGCCAACCCTACGTTAACGGCCAAGACTGAAAGAGCTTTGAAAAAAGCTCTTTTGGTTTTACCCCGGGCGCTATTAAGTGCCGACCAGGCCGAAGGATCGGATCTGGGCACCCAAAATCCGGATGCCAAAGATCTGAACCCCACGGATCTGGCCCAGCCAGATCAGACGCCTGACGCCAAGCCGGCGCTGGCCAAGAACGTCGGGGGCCAAGCGGTCATCGAAGGGGTCATGATGAGGGGCCGGGACCGCTGGGCGGTCATGGTCAGGGAACCCGACGGTAAAGTCGTTGGCCAAACCAATCCCCACCGAGCCTGGAACAGGAAAAGGCCTTGGAACTTACCTTTCGTCAGGGGTTTGGTGGTCCTGGTTGAGTCGATGGTATTGGGCGTCAAAGCCCTAAATTACTCGACTGAAATTGTCATGGCTCAGATTGAGGAACAACAAAAGGCTGAAAAAAAGGCCAAAAAGTTGGCTAAAAAGGCCGCAAAAAAGGCTGCCAAAAACGCCTCCTCGGCCATTGGTGACGCTGAACCCGCGGTGCCCTCGGCCATTACCACCGACCAACCTAAGGATACCGTAGCCATTGCCAACGCTGAGCCCGCGGGGCCCCCGGCCATTGCCAACAACCAGCCCTCGGAGGCCCTGGAGGTCGCGGACGCCAAGCCCGCCGACGTTCCAATCGCCTTGGCCGAGGGAAGTGACGCCGCCCCGGACCTAGTCGGGGCGGCGGGGGCTGACGCCAAGGCGAAGAAAAAGGCCGACGGGAAGGGTGCCCATACCTTTGAGATTGTTTTGTCGCTGGTTGTTGGCCTGGGTTTGGGCGTGGTGCTTTTCGTGGCCCTGCCCCACGTTTTGAGCTTCTGGTTAGGTCGCCTCGGCGGCTTTGACGAAACTTCTTTTATCTTTCATTTCTTGGATGGCATCATAAAGTTCGCCATTTTCTTGGCTTATATTTACCTGATTGGCTTGATTCCAGACATAGCCAGGGTTTACGCCTACCATGGTGCCGAACATCAAGCCATACACGTCTACGAGGCCGGTCTACCGTTGGAACCCAGTTCGGCCAAGAGTTTTCCCACTTGGCATCCCCGGTGCGGCACGGCTTTTTTGTTTTTGGTTTTGGCGGCCAGCCTTTTGTTTTTCGCCATCGTCTTTCCCCTTCTGCCCTCTTTTGACGGGCTCAACCGCGTCCCGAGGATCTTGGCCGGGGTGGGGCTAAAGATATTGTGCACGCCGTTTCTGGCCGGCCTAGCCTATGAAATCGCCAAACTGGCTTCTAAGCCCGACTCAGGTCCCATTTGGCGGGCCATGGTTTGGCCGGGCCTTATCCTTCAACGCCTAACCACCCGCCTGCCTGACGATTCCATGCTGGAAGTGGCCTTCAAGTCGCTTGAGGCGGTCATCCCGACGCCAGAAGCCCCGACTGCCAACGCTTAAGCCTTAGCCATACCCGGTCGATATGGTCCGGCGACTAAACCCCAGCCGTTTGGCCAGGGCCGTTAGCTCGGTCACTTTGCCCCAGCCGTTTGGCCAGGGCCGTTAGCTCGGCCGCTTTGCCCCAGCCGTTTGACCCCGGCCGGTTAACCCGAGCCGTTTGGCGCCGACCGTTTTGCCCTGACGCTTTACCCGCCCCTTTGGCAACGATTAATTACGTAAAGGTTTTTGGTTTTTCCCATGTCTTTCGATCACGCCGAGTTACAGGATTTGGAATCCCGATACGTTACCCTGGAGCGGGAGCTCCAGAGCCCGGATTTGCTCCGCGACCAAAGGGCCTACACTTCGGCGGCCAGGCGTTTTGCCGAGCTGGGCCGGGTACTGGAGGCTTGGCGCAAGGTGAAAAAAATCGAGGATGAAATCGAGGGCACCAAAAGCTTGCTGGCCGACCCCAATAACGAGATTAGGGAAATGGCCCAGAGCGAGCTGGAGCTGCTCGGGGCGGATCTGGAGACCAGCGGCCAAGAGCTGAGAACTTTGCTGCTGCCCAAGGATCCCAACGACGAGAAGAACACCATCTTGGAGATTAGGGCCGGCACGGGCGGCGACGAGGCGGCCCTGTTTGCCGCCGATCTCTATCGCATGTACACCCGCTACGCCGAAACCATGGGCTGGCGATGCGAAATACTTAGCTCCAACGCCTCTGGCAACGGTTTTAAGGAAATATTCTTTTCCGTTGAAGGCGACCGGGTCTACAGCCACCTAAAATACGAAAGCGGCGTCCATCGGGTCCAGCGGGTTCCGGCCACCGAGTCCCAAGGCCGAATCCACACCTCGGCCGTGACCGTGGCCGTCTTGCCCGAGGCCGAGGAAGTCGAGGTTGATTTTAAGCCGGAGGACATCAGGGTCGACGTCTACCGTTCCTCCGGGCCGGGCGGCCAAAGCGTCAACACCACCGACTCGGCCGTTCGGGTGACCCACGTCCCCACGGGCATGGTGGTGGCCATCCAGGACGAAAAATCCCAACTCAAAAACAAACTGAAAGCCCTGAAGATTCTCCGGGCCCGACTTCTGGACAAGGCCAATTCCGAGCAAAGGCAAAAGATTAGCGAGGAACGTAGGGAGCAAGTCGGCTCCGGCGATCGCAGCGAACGCATCCGAACCTACAACTTTTCACAAGGCCGGGTCACCGACCACCGAGTCGGTATCACCCTATACCGGCTAACCGAGATCCTTAACGGGGATCTGACCGAGCTG
>JAIRNQ010000135.1 GCA_031257955.1 Deltaproteobacteria bacterium
GCGCTCAGATCTTTGAAGCGGTGGGTTTGGGACAAGAGCTGATGGACAAATATTTCCCCGGCATCCCCTCCATGATCGGCGGCTTAGGCTTACCGCACATCGAGAGCGGGGCCGTGCAAAGGGCCCATAAAGCTTTGGCCTATTTGCCTATAGACGAGGGTGAGCTGCCGATGATCCTGCCCCAGGGCGGTTCCTACCGCTTCCGTCAGGGCGGCCAGGACCATCTCTGGACGGCTGATAGCATCACCACCTTGCGCAAAGCCGTGGTCAGTAACGATTACGAGACCTACCGTCGCTACGCGGCTATGATTAACGACCAAAGCCATAAGGCTTTTACCCTGCGGGGGCAATTGGATTTTAAACCCGGGCCGCCGATAGCCCTGGAAGAGGTCGAGCCGGTCTCGGAGATCGTCAAGCGCTTCTGCACCGGGGCCATGAGCTTCGGTTCGCTCTCCAAGGAGGCCCACGAGACCATGGCCCTGGCCATGAACAAACTTGGGGCCCGCAGCAACTGTGGCGAGGGAGGGGAAGATCCCATCCGCTACAAGCCCAGGCCCGACGGTTCATCGACCATCTCGGCCATAAAACAGGTGGCCAGCGGCCGTTTTGGGGTAACCATGGAGTATTTGGCCCACGCCAAGGAGCTCCAGATAAAGATCGCCCAGGGGGCCAAACCGGGCGAGGGCGGGCAACTGCCCGGGCACAAGGTTGACACGGAGATAGGCCGGGTCAGGCACTCCACCCCCGGGGTGACGCTTATCTCGCCGCCACCCCATCACGACATCTATTCCATCGAGGACATCGCCCAGCTCATCTACGATCTCCACCAGGCCGCCGATCAGGCCACGGTTTGCGTAAAGCTGGTATCGGTGGTCGGGGTGGGCACCATAGCCGCCGGGGTCTCCAAGGCCATGGCCGAGTCCATCCTAATTTCCGGCTTTGACGGCGGTACCGGGGCCGCTCCCCTCTCCTCCATCCGCCACGCCGGTTCCCCTTGGGAGATCGGCTTGGCCGAGACCCAACAGACCTTGGTCCTAAACAACCTTAGGACCCGGGTGCGCCTTCAGGTGGACGGGCAGATGAAAACCGGACGGGACGTGGCCGTAGCCGCCCTATTGGGGGCCGACGAGTACGGTTTCGCCACCGCCGTTTTGGTCTCCATGGGCTGCCTGATGATGCGCAAGTGCCACACCAACACCTGCCCGGTGGGGGTGGCCACCCAGGACCCGGCCATGAGAGCCAGGTTTAAGGGAAAACCCCAAGAGGTCATGAATTTCTTTACCTTCGTGGCCAACGAGCTTCGGGAAATCATGGCCTACATGGGCTTTAGGACGGTTAACGAAATGATCGGCCAGTGCGACCGGCTGGAACCGAGAAAAGACTCACCCATCCTGACCGACCGCTCCATCGATTACTCCAACATCCTCTATAAGCCCAAGAGCCCGGATCTGCGGTTCTTCCGCTACGCCCCCAAGCCCGAAGCCAACACCCTGGACGATCGCCTGCTGCCGAGCCTGGCCGAGGCCATAGAGCGGGGCACGCCCATAACCCTGGCCGAGCGGGTCAAAAACACCGACCGGACCATAGGGGCCAAGATCTCCTCCCGGGTGGTCAGAAAATACGGCCTGGCCGGCCTTCCGGACGGGACCATAACCTTACGGCTTAAGGGCATCGCCGGCCAGTCCTTCGGGGCCTTCGCCGCCCGAGGGCTGACGCTGGATCTTTCGGGGGAGGCCAACGACTACGTCGGTAAGGGCCTCTCCGGCGGCCGGCTCATCATCAGGCCGCCCCAGGACATCCATCCCGGATACGTGCCCGAGATTAACGCCATCGCCGGAAACGTCGCCCTCTACGGGGCCACCTCGGGCGAACTGTACATGAACGGGCTGGCCGGGGAGCGCTTCGCCGTCCGCAACAGCGGCGCCTTGGCCGTGGTCGAGGGCGTGGGCGACCACGGCTGCGAGTACATGACCGGCGGGCGGGTAGTCGTCTTGGGCAAAACCGGGGTTAACTTCGCCGCCGGCATGAGCGGGGGCTTGGCCTACGTCTATGACGCCGACGGTTTTTTCGATAACCATTGCAACCTGGAGATGGTCGATCTGGATCTCCTGGACCGGGACGACGAATCGGAGCTAAGGGTCCTCATCAGCCGCCACGCCGCCTTTACCGGCAGCCGAGTGGCCAAGAGAATCCTGGCCGACTGGGGCCAGGCCAGGGACCGCTTCGTCAAGGTCTTCCCCATGGAGTACCGCCAGGGCATAGCCCTGGAGTCCAGAAGGCTCCAAGGTATCCCCCTGGTCGAAATGCTCCCGGACGACGGCCCCGAGCCCTCGGTCTCGGTCGCCTAACCGCCCCTTCGGACGTTCCCCTGGCCCCCTCTGGGGCCCCCCAGAGTCCAGGGACCCAGAGGCCGCGCCCGGCCCCCCAATTTTTCGAAAGCGAATCCCATGAGCCACTACCGACCCATAAACGAAAGAGTGAAAGATTACGACCCGGTGGAACTCCGCCTGACCGACGAGGAGATCAAAAAAGAACTCAAGCGTTGCCAGGACTGCGGGATCCCCTTTTGCCACGCCCTGGGCTGTACCCTGGGCAACGTCATCCCGGAGATTAACCTGGACGCCCTCAACGGGCGCTGGGACACGGCCTTGGCCCGGCTCCTGGAGACCAGTCCCTTCCCGGAGTTCACGGCCAGGGTTTGCCCGGCCCTTTGCGAGGGCTCTTGCGTACAGGGTCTAAACGGCGAGCCCGTGCCGGCCAGACTGGCCGAATACGAGGTCATCGAGCGGGGCTTCGCCCAAGGCTGGGTTAAACCGGTCCCGGCCCAGTCGCGACTGGATCTGGACGTGGGCGTCATCGGCTCCGGCCCCTCGGGGCTGGCTTTGGCCCAAAGGCTCTCCCGGGCCGGGGCCAAGGTCACCGTCTACGAGAAAGACCAAAAGCCCGGCGGTTTTTTGCGCTACGGCATCCCCGACTTCAAGCTGGAAAAATCGGTCATCGACCGCCGGATCGATTTGATGGCCCGAGAGGGAGTGGAATTTTTAACCGGGGTGGAGGCCGGGCTGGACATTTCCGTAAGGCTCCTCAAAAAACGCCACCAGGTACTGGCCATAACCGTGGGGGCCAGAAAAAAACGCGATCTGCCCATCCCGGGCCGGGATCTCTTGGGCGTCCACTTCGCCACCGATTATCTCTCGGCCCAAAACCGGGTCATCGGCGGCGAGCTCCCCGCCCTCCCGCCAGAACTTAACGCCCAGGGCCGCAAAGTGGTGGTCATAGGGGGCGGCGACACCGGCAGCGACTGCGTGGGCACGGCTTGGCGGCAAGGGGCCTCGGAGGTCAGCCAGCTGGAGATCCTCCCCAAACCCCCGGAAAAACGGGCCCTGGACAACCCCTGGCCCCAGTGGCCCCGAATCCTGCGGACCACCTCCAGCCACCTGGAGGGCGGCCACCGGAGCTGGTCGGTCACCACCCACGAATTCTTGCCCGCCACCGGCCAAACTTCTCCCAGCCAAGCTTCCCCCGGCCAGTCTGGCCAGACCGGCCAAACCGGCCGCCTGGGGGCCCTGCGCTGCCAGGAGGTGGACTGGATCGCCCAAGACGGACGCCCACCGGCCCCCTCGCCCGTTCCCGGTACCGAGTTCACCCTGGAAGCCGATCTGGTCCTCCTGGCCATGGGCTTTACCGGCCCCGAGTTTGGGAGTCTTTACGGCCAGGCCGATTTTAAGCCCGACGCCCAAGGGCGCTTGGGCCCCGGCCTCTACGCCGCCGGCGACGCGGTATCCGGTCCCTCGCTGGTGGTCCGGGCCATGAACTCGGGCCAAAACCTGGCCGCGGTCATCCTCGGCGATCACGCCGCCGGCCGTATCCTCACGGCGGCCTAAGGCCGCCCCCATGGCCCCCAAGCTCCTAATTACCGGTCGTAACGGCCAGCTGGGCCGGGCCCTCACCCAGAGCTTGGCCCCTTTGGGCGAACTGGTGGCCCTTGGCCGGGCCGAGGCCGATTTTTTAAACCCCCAGGGCGTCCTGGCCGCCCTGGAGGCGGCCAAACCCGACGTCGTCGTTAACGCCGCCGCCTGGACCAAGGTCGATCTGGCCGAAAGTTCCCCCCAAGAGGCCCGCCAAACCAACGCCCTAACCCCGGCCGCCCTGGCCGGCTGGGCCAAATCGCGCGGCGCCGTCTTCGTCGGCTATTCAACCGATTACGTCTTTGACGGCGCCAAGAGTTCGCCCTACTCGGAGCTGGATACCCCCAACCCCCTTAACGTTTACGGCCAAACCAAACTCGAAGGCGATCTGGCCGTCCTGGCCCAAAACGACCGCTCTTACGTCTTCCGAACCAGCTGGGTTTATTCCACCCAGGGCCAAAACTTCCCCAAAACCATCCTGCGCCTGGCCCTGGCCCAACCCCGCCTCGCCATAAACGACGATCAGACCGGGGCCCCGACTTCGGCCGAATTCCTGGCCGCCGCCACCTCCCAGGCCCTGGCCGACTGCCTAAACGGTCGCCCCGGCCCACCGGGCCTATATAACCTCACCGCCTCGGGCGCCACCACCTGGCTGGGCTTCGCCGAGCGCCTCCTGGCCCAAGCCCGCGCCCTGGGCCTCCCTCTCCCGCCCACTACCCAAATCGCGCCCACTTACGGCCCCGACCCCAGCCGCCCGGCCAAACGCCCCCTCAATTCCCGCCTGGACACCGCCAAAGCCCAACGCCAACTGGGCCTCGTCTGCCCCCCTTGGCAAGACGGCGTCGACCAATTCCTGGCCCGGCTGGCCAAAAGCGACCCCGAACTCAAGACCCTACGGCCTTGAGTTCTTCCCAAAGCCAAAGGCCTCCCCTAACTCCCCCCGATCAGGCAGCCCAGACCCATATTTTTCCTCCATCATAATTATAAAAGAATTCCTCTGGCATCTCTCTTTATTCTATAATTGTGACTCTCTCTATAAGCGGGACTCTTTCGTCCCTTATAACAATTTTCATTGTTTATTGGCTATTGACAACGTATAATGAGCCAGTAATAATCTCCCCAATTCTTGGGGTCTTGCGGCCTACCTGCCGCAAGGCTAACTTTCACGGCCAAACTTCGAGGTAACCCCATGTCCCCCAGCGATCTTTTTGAATTCCAACGCATGACCCGCCTTCCCCCCTACGTTTTCGCCCAGGTGACCGAGTTTAAGATGGCCGCCAGGCGAGCCGGCGAGGATATCGTGGATCTGGGCATGGGCAACCCCGACTTGGGCACGCCGAAACATATCGTCGACAAACTGGTCGAGGCCTCGGCCAAAGAAACCAACCACCGCTACTCGGCCTCCAGGGGCATAACCAAGCTCAGGCTGGCCATCAGCGACTGGTATAAGCGGCGCTACGGCGTGGACGTCGATCCCGACCGGGAGGCGGTGGTCTCCATCGGGGCCAAGGAGGGCTTGGCCCACCTGACCCTGGCCACCATCACCCCCGGCGAGGTGGTGCTGGCCCCGGACCCCACCTACCCCATCCACTCCTACGCGGCCATCATTTCCGGAGGCGACCTGAGAAGCGTCCCCATCGGCCCGGGCCGGGATTTCTTTGCCGACCTCCAAGTGGCCGTCCGCCAGACTTGGCCCAAGCCCCGGATGCTGGTTATCTCCTTTCCCCACAACCCTACCGGCGCCGTGGTCGATCTACCCTTCTTCGAGAAGGTGGTCGACTTCTGTCGCGAGAACCGCATACTGGTGGTGCACGATCTGGCCTATGCCGATCTCTGTTTTGACGGCTACCGGGCCCCCAGCCTCCTCCAAGTCAAAGGGGCCAAAGACATTGGCGTTGAGGCCTTCTCCCTCTCCAAAAGCTACTCCATGGCCGGCTGGCGCATCGGCTTTATTTGCGGCAATCCCAAGATGGTCTCGGCCCTGACCCGCATCAAAAGCTACCTGGACTACGGCGCCTTCCAGCCCATCCAAATCGCCGCCATAATCGCCCTTAACGGCCCCCAGGAGTGCGTGGCCGAAATACGCAAGACCTACCAGGATCGCCGAGACGCCCTCTGCGACGGCCTGACCAGGGCCGGCTGGCCGGTCGAACCGCCCAAGGGTACCATGTTCCTGTGGGCCAAAATCCCCGACCGCTTCCAACACCTGGGCTCGGTCGAATTCGCCAAATTTCTCATCACCAAAGCCAAGGTGGCCGTCTCCCCGGGCCTGGGCTTCGGCAACGGCGGCGAGGGCTACGTCCGCTTCGCCCTAGTGGAAAACGGCCAGCGCATCAACCAGGCCACCCGGGGCATCAAAAAAGCCCTCCAAGCCAAGCTTGAGGCCCCAACCGATCTCGCCGACGAGCCCGAACTGGACCGGGTCTCGGCCAGCCTCTAAAGCCATCCACCCTCCCGCCTTCCGGGAGGACCGCGGGCCACCCAGCAATCGCGCCTGGGGGCGGCAAAAAATCCTTCGGCGGGGACCAAGGCGCCCAAGCCCCCTTCCCCGCCGCGCCCATCGTCGGCGGCTTAGAAGCCCATCCTACCCCTTAGTCAGATTTCCTAGCATAATAAGAGCCTTAAGATTATAACTCTAGGACTCTGACCTTTTAGGGCGCTTAGCCTTGGGGGCAATCCCAGAGTGAAGCTTTCCTGATGGCTGGGTACCCAGCCCCTGGTCCGCCTTGGGGCCTACCCTGGCGGACTCAGTCGCCACTAGGTTAAACCATAAAATCAATCACATTAAATATAATTAGTAGTATTTAACCATGTATTATTTTAATATAATTAAAACAATGATGACATTCATATTTTATTTCTTGGTACTTTCCCTAGTTTTATCATTCTGGGGACGTCATATATTGAGATTACTTAAGATTGAATCAAAAAATAATCAATCTCCTATGCTTCAATTAATGGCTGGAATATCGTTACTTCTATTTATAACTCATGCTTTATATGTTTATGATATCGGATTTATATTTTTTCTTTGGGGATATTTAATAATAGGCCTATTAGGTTTATTTAGCGAATTTTATCTGAAAAAAATACGACCTTGGGTAGCGTTAGGCTCTAAAATGGCTACCGTTAAAGCAGGTTTATCAAGTCGGGATACTTGGATGGCCTGCGCGATTGTCTCACTGAGCATGGCCATGATCTACTCGGCAATTTGGCCTTCCGGTCGCATGGAAGGCTGGGTGAACACCGGAGCGGATTTTTACTACTGGATCTTCATGGCCACGAAGCAATTGGGACTTATCGATCCAGACAACTCACGGATTTTTGGCATTTTTCCCTTCTTTGAATTTGATGGCCTCGGCACCCAAGTACTTCTCTCTTTTATCTCCATGGCCAGGGCCCAACTACCTTACGAAGCCGCGCCAGCCATAGTTGTGACTTTACTCGTTTGGTTTGGGACGGCCGTGTATGAACTCGTAAGGCAAGTATTCAAACTGAGCTTTTTTCAGACCGTATTTATATGTGTAGCACTTTGCTTCAGTAGCCTACTAAATTATATCTCTATATTTGGTATGTTCGGACATTTATTTGCTCTTACAATATTTATAGTGTCTTTAACTCAAATATTTTCAAATGATACATTTATACATAGCTATAAACTCTATGTAAAAAAATTATTCTTTCCTTTATTTGCTCTATTTTTATCTTATCAAGCAGGATATGTTCTATATTCATCTTATATAATTTTATCTCTTTTTTTGTTAACCTTTTTTTCATCAAATATATCCCTACTAAAAAAAAGCCTTAAAAGCCTAGGATTAGCGTTAGGTACAATTTTTTTAGTTTCCTTAGTCTGCGCCATACTAATGCCCGGGCTCGCTCATCACCTGTTAGAACGAAACGTCCAAATCACGCATCAACAAGCCGGCTGGCCTATCCCCTTAATTAACCCACTATTATTCTCCGGACTTCCCTTTTTCTTGTCTCCAGAACAATTTCATTACACACAAGTTGCTCCAGTATCAATATATACTTATTGCCCTTTTATTCTCATAATTTTAGTTCTCACATATATATGTTATCGATCTAAAACTAAATTTTGTACTTATAATAATATAATATTTAATAATATTTTAGTTTTAGTTTCGATTTATATAATTTCAATTCTATTTTATTTATCTATTTTTTTAATTTTTGGTAATATATATCGAATTTGGAAATATTCAGCTTATACAATACTTCCTTTATCTTTTTTAAATCTTTCATTACTCTTATTTTTAATCTCTAATTTAAAGAAAAATAAAATATTACTTTTTAAAAATATTTTACCAGTAGTATTAATTATATTTTATGCATCTAAAATATTTAACTATAATTATATAATTTCTATAGCACCAAATTATTTTAAAATTCAACCAAATTATTTTCTATTATCTGCTATTTATGATTTAAAAAGACAATATAATAAATATAATTTTATTTTTAATTTTAGCGATTACAGTTTAATATTTATCAGTTCAATGGCTTTATCTAAATCAAGTAATAATTTATATTTTTATCCTGGAATATATTTTATATATTCATCATTATCTCATATAAATAAAATAAATACTAATTCATTATTTATTTCTAATGTCAACTATCCTGATCTTATCAATGGTATAAATTTTCCCTATAAACAAACTTTTCTTCCATTTAATATTTATAATTATTCTTCAATACTTGATAAAGGATATGTACAAATAACATCCAATAGGAATATTTTTCTTTGGAAGATAACTAATTATCCAGTTAACTATAAATTTATAGTTCCATCTAAAATAATTAATAAAGATATAATTTTTTCCCTTACTTTAAACCCAGAACACAAATTAGATCCTATGTGTAACGAGTTGGAATTTGGGTTATATGATGATAATAGAGAAATCATCTGGACTAAAAAGAATATCAATGACTTAAACGGTCTAAACTTTCTTATCCCCGCCGCTTCCAGCGCGACCGGACGACTGGACATTTTTACCCGAGTCCCGTTTAGGAAAGGACAGCCATGTGTTTTGTATCTAAATAAAGTTGATTTATCTACAGCAGATACCCCCGCTTTATAGGTTATAAAATGCTTTTTTCTATACTACTGTAGCTTTTTTGATAATTTTTAAAAAATAGCTTTTGTATCGATATAAAAGGTAAAATAATGTATTTATATAATATAATTATTTCGTCATTATATTTCACTCTATATTATATGATATCTGCCATAATTTTATCATTTTGGGGCCGCCATGTTCTACGGTTATTTAGAATAGAAATAAATAAAAATCGTCAAATTATGCTAGAAATATTAGCTGGGATCGCTCTAATACTATTTATAGCTAATACTACACATCTTTATTTTCCTAATCTAACAAATTTATTTTTCATATACTTATTTTTTGGCTTGCTGGGTGCCATAATAGAATTTTATTTTACGCACGTTCTAGCTTGGCGAAAATTAACACTAAAATGGCCGCCAGTTTGGGCTGGGCTAACTAATAGGGACACATGGCTACCTATCGTTATTGTCTCCCTTATCATCAGCGCCATCCATTCGGCCATGTGGCCTTCCGGAACCTTGGAAGGCGTTATCAATAACGGAGCGGATTTTTCATTTTGGTTGTTCATGGCGGAGTACCAATTAGGATTAATCGACATAACCAACCCGCAATTAATCTCATTTACGCAGTTTCAATTGGACGCCCCCGGCGTCCAAATGCTAATCGCCCTTATGTCGCTATCCCGGGCGGAGCTGCCTTTTGAAGCCGCGCCGGCCTTGATAGTCATTTTTTTGTCCTGGTTTGGTGCCTCCGTATACCACTTGGTACGGCAAGTATTCAAATTTAGTTTTTTTCAAGCGTTATTCGTAAGTCAAGCTCTTTGTCTAAGTAGTTTTCTAAATTACATCGCTATGATGGGAATGTTACCACATTTATTCTCGTTAACTGTATTTATAGTTATTTTAACCCAAGTGTTCAAAGATCAAAACGATAAAAATATCATACCAAATTATACTAAACTTATATTTTTCCCATTATTTCTACTATTTATTGCATATCAAGCTACATATATCTTATTTGCTTCGTATACAATAATGTCAATTTTTATTTTTGCATTCCTTTCATTACATTTGCAATATCATAAAAGAATTTTGAAATGTTTATACCTAAGCGTCTGTCCAGTTCTGCTGGTCACAATTCTTAGCGGTCTACTGGCCCCTGGCCTAGCCGCTCACGTTTTCCTCCGTAGCGGCGAAGCGTTAAGGCAAGTACCCGGTTGGTCTCTTCCTTCCATTAGTCCATTATTATTTACCGGCATCCCGTTATTTCTTTCAACCAAACAATATATACCTGACGGTCCTGATATTGGAAATTTTTTCAAGTATTATTTACTCTTAATATTTCTGTTGATTTTAATCACAGTTGCAATTTATTATTACGCTAAGTATAAATTACAAACTATAAATAATGTTTATAATATCATGACAATAGTTAGCATATTTATAATATCATTAATTTTTTATATATCAATTCAATCTCTATTTGGCAATATATATAGAATTTGGAAATATTCTGCATACACTATATTGCCATTATCCTTTATACCTTTATCAGTATTACTATATTTTATTATTCAAATTACTAAATTTAAATTACTAAAACTTACAAATATTATTTTAATTTTACTTATTATATTTTATTCTGCTCATATATCTAATAAAAACTATTTCCAAGGCTTAAAACACGACTATTATTTTTCCTTATCTAGAAATTTCTTTCTTTCTTCCCTAAGCAATTTAACTAAAAAATATAATAATTCTACTTTTTTATTTAATTTTAGTGAGCCAAGTTTAATATTTTTATCTGCTATGATCTTATCAAAAACAACAAATAAATTATATTATTATCCAGCTCTTTATTTTTTTGCAATTAAACCATACTTAATAAAAAATTTTTCAGAAAATACTGTTTTTATCACTAATACTAATTATAAAAATATCCTAAATTCAACTAGGTTTTCTGAATATTTTCCAATTGAGCCACTTCATATCTATGATTATAATGCAATAAAAGATAAAGGGTATGTTGAAATTTCTTCTAATATTACCCCTTTTCTATTTTATATTTCAAATTATCCAGTTCATTATAGCTTTATAGTGCCCTCTAAATTGGTTAACCGTAATCTCGTTTTTGCCATTGCCTTAACCCCGGAACAAAACCTATCTCCCGCTTGCAAACTGATTGAATTCGGCCTGCACGGGGAAGACGGCCAGATTGTTTGGCACCCAAAAAGCGTCAACGATCTCACTTTCCCCATCCCTGCCAATTTGACCGTGGATGGCCGGCTTGAGGTCTTTACTAAAATGACCTTCGTTAAAGGCGAAAAGTGTCAAATAAACATTTACGGCGTTAATTTAAAATTGGCCCCCGCGGATAACCCGGATGTTACGGATAAACTCACGGACCCTTCTTGAGCGCCCACCTTTAAAGCACATCTTAAAAGCCCTTTTTGGGCACCCGCATTTAAGACCCATCTTGAGTACCATGCTTGAAGTTCTATCAGAGAGTCCATTTTTAGGCGAGCGTCAGCGTCAGTTTATTACCCTTAATTACGACAAGTTACAAAAAAACGGCCCGTTTATCTCAGAAATAACGCGGGCCGGGTTCGCTAAATTATCGCTGTCGATTTTTGGTCCACTTAGCCGCTGGCGGCGCTCATCAAAGGTTCGACCTCACCACCGGTCCGGTATTCGGCCAGTTTATTTCTAAGGGTTCTCACGCTTATGCCCAAAAGCTTGGCGGCGTGGGTTCGGTTGCCGCTGGTCTCGTGAAGGGCCTTACCGATGAGGCAGCGTTCCATCTCCTCGATGGTCATCAGGGGTACCGATCCAACCGCGGCCTCGTTCTCGAAGATGCCGGGCAACTCTTGAACTTCCCCGGTCCGGCCAACCTGGGCGGCCTGACCGACTTGGCTGGCCCGATAAGGATTGGCGAACTGGGGGACCTTTCCTTCCTTGGCCTTTTCCGCCTTTCCTTCGGCCAGGCTTATGGCGTTTCTCTCCAGGGCGACCATAAATCCAGCCTCGTCCATGAATATATCATGGGCTTCAAGTAAATCCCCCCTGGACATCAACACCGCCCTGGCAATGGTATTTTCCAATTCCCTTATGTTGCCTGGCCAGTCGTGGGCCATCAGAATTTTCAGGGCACCCTCGGTCAGCCCCCCAACGCCTTTATTGTTGGCGGCAGCGTATTTATCGATGAAATGCTTGGCCAGAACCTCGATGTCTTCGGCCCTCTCCCTGAGGGAGGGGATATAAAATGGCATCACGTTTAGACGGTAATAAAGATCCGCCCGAAAACGGCCCTCATCAACCCAGTTCTTAAGCTTTCGGTTGGTGGTGGCGATAACCCTGACATCAATCTTATGTGGCCCCTTGCCGCCAACCGGATCAATCTCACCTTCCTGCAAAGCTCGAAGCAACTTGGCCTGGAGGGAAACGTCCATTTCGCTGATTTCGTCTAGCAGTATGGTCCCGCCGTGGGCCAAATCGAATTTTCCCGGTTTTTTGGCCAAGGCCCAGGTAAAGGCGCCTTTCTCATGACCGAACAGTTCACTTTCCAGTAAACTTTCCGGAAGCCCGGCACAGTTAACGGCCACGAACGGCCCATCGGCCCGACTGGAGTTGCGGTGGATAAAACGGGCCAACAGTTCCTTGCCCGTGCCGCTTTCGCCTTGGAGAAGGACGGTAGCCGACGAATTGCCCAAACTCATGGCCAGCCCCAGCAGCCTTTCCATTAAAGGGCTTTTAGCCACAATGGGCCTGTCGTTGGTGTCTTCGGCTTTCTGTATGCCCTGGGCGGACTCGTCGTCGTCTCCAAATGCCCTTTTTACGGCTTCCTCAACCGCCTCGGCCGGGAAAGGCTTCATTAGATAGTCTTGGGCCCCCTCCCTCATAACCGAGATGGCTTCCTCAACCCCACCGCCCGAGGACATGCCGATTATCGGCAGATCCGGCCGGAGTTTTTTGGTTTCCTTAATGAGCGACAAGCCGTCGAGTTTGGCCAGCTTGGTATCGACCATTAGCAGATCGAACTTTTGCTCCTGGAACTTATTCAAGGCTTCCTGGCCGTCCTCGGCCAGTTCCACCCCATGGCCCAACCGGGTCAGGGCGGTAAACAAAGCCATCCTAAAGTGTCTTTCGCCTTCCGCGACCAATATATACCTGACCCTCATAGGCCACCTCTCCGATAATCAAAAATTATCCCTTATCCATTACCCTTGGTTTAAGCCCGTTCCCTGGTCCCACGCCTTTTCGGACTTGGTCCCAACCCTGGCCGGTTTCCCATACCCTCAGTTTAGGCCCACACCCTGAGCCAAGCACTTTTCGGGCTTGGTCCCAACCCTGGCCGGCTTCCCATACCCTCAGTTTAGGCCCACACCCTGAGCCAAGCACTTTTCGGGCTTGGTCCCGACTCTGGCCGGCTTCCCATACCCTCAGTTTAAGCCCACACCCCGAGCCAAGCACTTTTTGGGCTTGGTCCCGACTCTGGCCGGCTTCCCATACCCTCAGTTTAAGCCCACTCCCCGAGCCAAGCACTTTTCGGGCTTGGTCCCGACTCTGGCCGGCAGACTGGGCATACGAACCACAATCCGGGCCCCGGCCGTGAGTTCGGAGCCCACGGACACGCTTCCGTCATGGGCCTCTATGATCCGCCTGGTGACCGGAAGGCCCAAACCCAGCGACTTGCCTTTGGTGGTGTAAAAGGGGTTAAACACTTCCCTGGCCAAATCGTAGTCAATACCCGGTCCGGTGTCCGTTACGACCACCTCGGATTCGAGATTGGCGTCTTGGTTCATCCTAACCGTCAATCGTCCACCGGTCACCATAGCTTCCACGGCGTTTAAAAAAAGGTTCATGTATATTTGAACCAAAAGGCGCCGATCGCCCAAAACGTAAATGGGCTTTTGGTCAAACCAGACCCGCACGTGTTTGGCCTTAAATATATCGTCCATGTTGCCAAGGGCTTCGTCTATAACGTCTATCAAGTTTAAGGTTTCAAGATCCAACTTAACGTCCCTGGACATGGATTCAATGCCGGTTAGATATTCATTGACATCCTTTAAGCTTTTCCTTATTTCATTTATCAAGCTTTTGAGACTATGATCGCCATCGCCGCTAACCTCTTCATCCAAAATCGAAGCGTAGAGTTCTATACCGGCCAACGGTCCCATGACTTTTTGGCTTACTTCGCCAGCCATGGCCACGCTGCGATCCAAGCCGTCACCGTTCAAGGCCTGGGCCGGCCAATATTGCCACTCTTTCATTCCCGTGGCCATCAAAAGTCTACCGTAACCTTTGAAAGGCATGGCCTCAACCGTAAAAGTGTAGGCACCGTCAGGAGTTTGGAGCGAAACCGACCGAAGCTTTTCGGCACCGGGGTCCAATTCCCCTCGGGGCAAATCGCCGGGCATTAAGGGTTCAAGGTAAGGTGGGATCCTGGAACCGACCATGCCACCCAGATCGAGCAGTTTGGCGGCCTGGGAATTGCACATTATAAGTTTGCCGCCTTCGCCCATGACCAGAACCGGATAGCGAAGGCCATCGAACAAGGTCAGCCAAAAGTCGGCCGGCCATTCCACCGTCTGCCAAAGGCCTGGATTTATGTTTTGTTCCAACCCAAAGTCACCGTTTAAATATCGCATTTCAATTCCTCCAAATATCGGGGGGTTCTTCACCCGACTTGGGTATAAGCAAACGGTGGGCCAATTTATTTTATGCATAATTTAAATGACTTATATAACAAAGTCAAAATTTTCGACTCCGCCCATTTCAACCGACAACCTTATATATGCGTGAACGTCTAAAACCGCGCCGGAACCCCGTCCCTGGCTGGGAACTCCGGATCAACGGCCAAATCGACCACCGAACCCGCTCCCTGGCCGGCGAAACTCGGTCAGGCCAAGTGCTTGGCCGGCAACCTCGGAGTATTTTTTTCCGGCACCCAACCAATCCCATTCGGCGCCTAGCGGGCTTAAGACCCAGGATGGCTAACTGGGAGGCTAACGGGTAGGCTTTCCGTTAGACCAGATCATCCAAGAAAAGACATTTTGGGCGCTTCGGAATTTTTGGCACTTATATTGCTTATCATCAAGCCGGAGGTGAAAAATGTTTGTCGGACCCTACCCCTATCACTCATCGAACACTTACTTGGGCATGCTAGCCCAGGAAGAACGCATGAACCTTACGTCCAACAATATGGCCAACGTCAACACCGCTGGCTATAAGAAGGACGTCCCAATATTTGAGGGCTATTTGGTAAAACAATCAAAAACTTATTTTGGACAAGGCCCATTCAAGCTAACGGAAAACGATCTGGATATGGCCTTAAACGGTCCGGGTTTTTTTCAGATCGAGACCCCGAATGGTTTAAGGTTCAGCCGCAACGGAACTTTTAGCGTCAATAGCGACGGCCAAATTGTCACTCCCGACGGCTATACCCTGGTTGGCGCCGGAATCGTCCCCGAAGGCACCCTAAAGGTAATTATCGAACCCGAAGGCCGAGTTCAGGCGGTTAACCCGGATCTGGACTCTCTGGTCATCGGCCAGATCGAACTGGTAGAATTTGCCGACCCCAATATGCTCATCAAAGAAGGCTACGATTTCTACGTTCCCAAGTCGCCGGATTTCACGCCAGAGCCGGCCGCCCAAACGACCATCGAGCAGGGTTTTTTGGAGATGAGTAACGTCAACCCGGTTAACGAATCCGTCCAACTCATCGAGATCTACCGTATCTATGAAGCACTCCAAAAAATCGTCCATACCAAGCAGGAAATGGACCAGAAGGCAACCGGGGAGCTTGGCAAGCTCACCTAAACCGCCATCCGCAAGTTTATTGACCATACTCGAAAGACCATGAGGCCTTCACTATGATGCGTTCGCTTTATACGGCGGCTACCGGCATGATCGCCCAGCAGACACACCTGGACGTTATCGCCCATAACCTAGCCAACGTTAATACCACCGGTTTTAAGAAAAACCGAACAGAGTTCCAAGATCTTATATACCAGACCCATAAATTCGCTGGAACGGAGACTATTGGCGGCCAACAAATTCCTGTCGGCGTTCAAGTTGGTCTCGGTACCAAGGTCGTGACCACGGCCAAAATACACACGCAGGGCGATTACGTAAAAACCGACAGCCCATTGGATATCGCCATTGAGGGGGAGGGTTACTTTAGGGTTCTCAGAAACGGTGAGCTGTATTACACCAGGGACGGGGCTTTTAAACTAAACAGCGACGGGGTTATCGTCAGCCAAGACGGAAATCCCTTGGATCCCGAGTTTACCGTCCCCCAGGATGCCGTCCACATAACCGTAGACTCGGCAGGGTTTATCGCCGCCATGAGCCAGAGAGGGGAAATTCTGGCCGAAGGCCGAATCCAGCTCTCCCGATTTATTAATCCCCCCGGCCTGTTTAGTTTGGGCTATAATATCTACCAACCGACACCGGCTTCGGGACCCGCCATCGACGGGAACCCGGGCGAGGAAGGCTTCGGGACCATCGCTCACGGTTTCTTGGAGCTCTCAAACGTCGAAGTGGTCATGGAAATGGTCGAGATGATTACCGCCCAACGGGCCTACGAAATGAACTCCAAGGCCATTACCACTTCCGACGAGATGCTGGCCATCGCCAATAACCTCAAGAGGTAATACGTAACCTAAGGGGTTTAAGCCCGGGCCATGAGCCCAACCGTCACCCAAGCACCCAAAGCCTAGCCCCGCCATGAGGTGGCCGTAAACGGACGCCTTAGGACAGGGCTTGGTTTTATATTACGTTAGCGCAATAAATTGCCTATCTCATCGACCGATATATATCATTACAAGTCTATTTTTATTTTAGTTTCTTTTTACAACTTAGCGTAGCGCCAAATGCTTAAAATTAGATTCCCAAAATATAATATATCGCTGGCCTCTTTTATAGCCCAATTCTTATCCCTTTTCTTGGTTCCCAGCCTCGCCGCCTTGGCTTCGGTCGGTACGGCCCAGGCCGGGGTTAGCGTCATTTTTCCGCCCCAAAACACCGTTAACGGTCCCAGGATTCTTTTGGGGGACGTGGCCAACGTAGCCGCCGACGGCCCGGCCGACCAAGTCCTGGCCGATCTGATCGGGGCGGTGGACTTGGGGGCCTCCCCCAGCCCGGGAACCGATTTGGTCCTCAGGAAACGACAAATCGAGCAGCGTCTGACTTCTTCCGGCGCCCCGGTCTCGGACGTCCGCTGGCTCATCCCCGAGGAAGTGACTTTCACCGGTTTGGGACAAATAACCGACAACGATTCCGTCCGAAAGATTATCCTCGAATACCTTGACCGTTCCGAGCCATATATTTCCGGCATTTACGATCTTCTAAACGTCACTTTCTCAACCCCGCCCGCACTTCCGCCCGGAAAAGTCGAGTACCGCTTTTCCCCCCAAAACTCTTCCAACCCGGCCTACCTGACCGGCACGGTTTTTTTTACCGTTGACGGCCAAGACGCCGGTCGTTTGAGGGTTACCGCCCAAGTCGATTTGCGCCTTCCCGCCGTCGTGGCGGCCAGGGATCTGCCCCGAGGGCACGTCCTAAGCGAGATCGATCTCTCCGAAAGCCAAGTTCCTTACATGCAAGCCAAAGGCGCCCTAACCGAAACGGAACAGGCCCTGGGACAAACCCTAAAGACCTCCGTCAGAACCGGCGCGCCCATCAGAAACCGGGACCTCGTCCAGACCTCAATGGTTAAAAAAGGCGAAGTGGTTACCATAGTCGCCCAAACGGGTAGCCTAAAAATCACCGCCCTGGGGCAAGCCAGACAGGACGGGGCCTTGGGCCAAACCATCAGCGTCTTAAACCAGGACAGCAAAAAAACCATTTCGGCCAAAGTCATAGGACCTAGCCTAGTCGAAGTTATTTTTTAACATTTAACCCGTACTTTAGATTTTAACTATAAATTTAAATTTTTTACAAGGCTAACGCCACTTAAAATTAGCTTATAGCGTATATAGTTTTTCTGCCATTACCCTCCCTCCGCTCAATATCCTATTTTTCGATTCGCTCCCTTTCACATTCACCACCAAATCACCCAAGCAGCTCCCGTTCCTATAGTTGCGATTCGCTCCCTTTCTACATTCACCCGCGAATCACCCAAGCAGCCCCCGCCCCCCTTCCAGCGGTCTCCTTCCCAGATAGAATCCCATACTCGCGGATGAAAGCACGGCCTCCCATCTAACACCAACCATATAGCAGTTAAGAGGAAGCAAGACTCTCAAATATCATGAATACCTTCACATACGAGAGTATAGATCTCCCACTTGAAACTATTACGCTCGCAAAGGATATAATCGATCTCTCAGTTGAACCAACACCATAGAGACGATAGAAAAGATCTCCCAGATTGTTCCTGACGGCTTGAATTGTCTAGAAAGTGACGGTTAAGCTGTCCAAGCGTTGCTGATAACGCTGTCTTGCGCAACATCAACATTGACAACAAATTTATGGGCCGATGAATCTAAAT